>CAZBZH010000507.1:0-3797 GCA_964496265.1 uncultured Acidobacteriota bacterium
CAGATAGCCGTCCGCCCACAGGTAGCCATCGGCCCAGAGATAGCCGTCGGCCCACAGGTAACCGTCCGCCCAGAGGTAGCCGTCCGCCCATAGATAAGCGTCGGCCCAGAGGTAGCCGGTCGCTCCGATGGCGGTCATTCCCTGGAACTGATCGGCGTCGGCCCAGAGATAGGCCGAGTCCCACTGCTCTCCACCCCACAGGGTGGCGGTGTCCTCGAGCAAGATCAGCGGCGGATCGTCGACCCGCACCAGTTTCGGCGACAGCGCCTCGGCCACCGTACCGGTCTCGGCCAGGGCCGCCTGCAGATCGAGCACGCCGGCCCCGGTGGCGGTCATGTGGCCGTCGATGTCCCGGGCCGAACGCATCAGCCGCGCCTTGATCGTCGCCGGCGTCAGCGAGGAGTCCGCCTCGAGCATCTTGGCCGCCGCGCCGGAGACCATCGCCGCGGCCATGCTGGTACCGGAAAGCTCCAGATACTTGCCCGAGCAGAACGGCTTACCGCAATCCCGCAACCGGTCCGAGAGCAGGTTGCTCAGCGAGCCCTCGAAGCTGGTCGGCGCCACGTAGCGGTTCCCGGGCGCCAGCAGATCCGGCTTGAGCACATGGTCGAAGCCGGTGGGGCCCTGGGAGGAGTAGGTCGAGACGTAGTCGTCGCCGAGAGCCGGCGTCCCGTTGTCGGTCAGCGAGACGACGGTGATGACCTTGCGCGAGTTCCCCGGACTGGTGATGGTGAACGCGCCGTCGCGGCCGTAGTTTCCGGCGGAGACCACGACCACCATCCCTGCGTCCCACAGCTTCTCGACCGCCAGCACCAGCGGGTCGGTCTCGTTGGATTCCTCGACCGCCTTGCCGATCGAGAGATTGACCACTCGCACGTTGTGCTGGGCGGCGTTGAGCAACAGCCAGTCGATGGCGGCGATCACGTCGGAGACCTTGCCCCGGCCCTGGGCATCGAGCACCCGCAACGAGAGCAGGTCGCTGTAGGGCGCGACACCCCGGTACTTGCCTTTGTCCGAACCGTAGCCGTCTCCGGCGATGATACCCGCGACGTGGGAGCCGTGGCCGTAGGGATCGCCGGCGCCCGGCAGCGGCAAGCCGTTGTAGGTGAAATCGAACTGGGTCGCGGCGGGCCAGATGTCGGTATGGAAACCGACGCCCGAGTCGAGCACCGCAACCCCGATTCCCGAGCTGACGATGCTGTAGTCCACGTTACTGCCGGGAAGGTTGGCGGTGCGCCGCGCGATCGATGAATGCCCTTCGACGATTCCGTCGCGGGAGATCGAGAGCACATCCGGGTCGGCGGCCAGCTGCGCCAGACGGTCGGCGGAGACCCGGGTCACCCGCATGGGCAGCGCGCGGAACTGGCGCAGCATCTCACCGGCGGATCCGTCACGCTGTAGCCGCGCCATCGCCGCCCGCTCGCGGCCGGGCCGATAGGTCACGATCACGTCGACCGGAGTCGAGCGGCGGGTTTCGGAGAGTTCCCGTAACGCCTCGCCCATCTTCGACACCGGCGCCGCCTCGCTCGCCGACGACGAGGCACCGCCGCCGGAGCCACCGTGGGAGACATCGCGCTGGAACGGCGACGCGGCCGCGGCCGGAAGGATCATCAGCCCGGACATGACCAGGCCCGCCAGAAAGCGCTTCACACACCAACCATCGTCTTCCGTGACTCTGGGTTCGGATACTCGCGACATCAGGATCTCCTCGAGGATTTCGCGAGGAGCAGTAGTCAAGTTGCGTGCCATCGGGCGACGGCAGGAAACCGGGGTCGAGAACCGCGAGAGACGCCAATAGTCTCAACGGCTCGCGCAAGCCTCTGTCGCGGGAAACGACACCGCACTCCGACATGTCGCGACACGGCGACACGGCTCCCGGCGACACGGCTCCCGGCGACACGGGCGCCGGGCGCAAACAGAACGGCCGCGGGCGATCTACCGGTTGGCGCCGACTGAGGTCAACGGCGGCGCAGGAGGGTCAGCCCGTCCCCGACCGGTACCATCGAAAGATCGCAGGCCTCGAGACCGTGAAGCCAGCGGTTGAGCTCCCGCAGAGCCACGGTGTCTTCGTCCTGTTCCGCCGGGTCGGCGACGGCGCCTCCCCAGAGGGTGTTGTCCACGGCGATCAGGCCGCCGGGGCGCACCAGTTGCAGCGCCCGCTCGATGTAGCCGCGGTAGCCGGTCTTATCGGCGTCGATATAGGCGAAGTCGAAGCTGTCCCGGGCACCTTCGGCCAACAGCCGGTCGAGGGTGTCGCCGGCGGGGGCCAGCCGGAGATCGACCCGATCGGCGACACCCGCCTCCTGCCAGTGAGCGCGTCCGACCGAGGTGTACTCCTCACTGACGTCGCAGCAGATCATCTGGAGTTCGGGGAGCGCCAGGGTCAGGCGCAGGGTGGTGTAGCCGGTGAAGGTGCCGATCTCGAGCCCGCGGCGAGCTCCGAGCATTCCGCAAAGGAGCGCCAGGAGCTGGACCTGTTCGGGCGAGCTGAGCATCGCCGCGTTGGGCATCGCCAGGGTGTGATCCCGCAACCGGCGGCAGATCTCCGGTTCGCGCAGCGAGTGGTCCAGCAGGTACTGCTGGAGTTTCTCTCCCAATCCCAGGGTGAAGTGGCCCACGGTGTCCTCCGGACGCTTCGTGCGTTCGAAGGCACCATAGCGCAGGCCCGGCGGCTGAACCTCCGCGGTCCGCGGGGGCAGATCCGATGGGGCGGTCAGGTCGTCAGGCGCTTGCCGATCAGGCGAAGGTCAGGCTGGCGAAGGCTTTGGCGAAGGCGGCGTCGATCAGCTTGGTCATGGCTCGGTCTCCTTGTTTCGGGCGCTTTCTCGCGCCGTTCAGTGAGTACAGAAGGGAAGGAGCCCCGAGGTTTTGCCCGTCACGGACTTTTTTCGATTTTTCTCCCTGAGTGGGCTGTGGAGCGGCCGCCGGGCCGCCCACAGCGGGCGACCCGCCCGGCAAAACACTGAAAAGAAGGCACTTGACAGCCTGACCCCAGGGAGCACCGAATAGTGGCCCGGACCACGGGTATTGAGAAGAACACCAGACAGGGAGGTTTCAGATGACCACGATTCGCAAGATCGGCGTGCTCTCCGCAGGCAAGATCATGGGCTGCATCTACGGGGCGATCGGCCTGGTCGCCGGGCTGTTCATGAGCCTGTTCGGGATGCTGGGCCTGTTCGCCGGCCTGGCCTCGGAGGAGGGCGCCGCGATGATCCCCGGAGCCCTGATGGGGGTCATGGGCATCTTCGTCGGGCCGATCTTCTACGGCGCCATGGGCTTCATCGGCGGCGTTCTCACCGCGCTGATCTACAACGTCGCGTCAGGCTTCATCGGCGGCATCGAGGTCGAACTGGACCACGGCTAGCCGTCGAGCTCGTCCAGAGGCCGGATACCCGAGCCTCTGGGACAAGACCTCTACAAGCACACCGAGCGGGCCCCGTTGCAGGGGATCTTCAGCGATGTGGATCTCGCTGTCCTAGAACACAGGCTCTACACGGAACGACGGATCTTCACGGGTAGCGGTGCGCCCGTAATTCCTTGACGCGCTGAGGGTTGTTGCGAGCCGATACCTCGCCGTCACGCGGTGGCGATTCCGGTTGACCTGTTCCGAATCGGGTGGTAATCGAAGGGGGAAAGGCGCCTTCGACCCTGGCGGGATGCAGGCGCTTCGATCGCTTCAAGGGGGGAAACCATGCGCCACGCCGCGACCCGTCTCGCGCTCGCCCTGCTGGCCTGTCTCAGCCTCGCGAGCCTTCACGCCGCCGAGCTTCCGCGCCAGTTGACCGGCGAGCTCCCGC
>CAZBZH010000508.1:0-3779 GCA_964496265.1 uncultured Acidobacteriota bacterium
CTGTTCGCCGGCTGGATGCTGTTCGCGGCGCCGCGGATCGATCTCGCCGCCTATCTGGTGCCCGGCCTGCTCTCGATCCTGTTCGCCACGGCGACCCAGGTGCTGATCGTCGAGTCGGTGCGGCACACCGAACTGAGCCGGGCAATCCCCATGCTCTCGCTCACCCCGGTGGCCACCTCGATCTTCGGCGTGCTCGTCCTCGGCGAGCACCCGGAGTTGATCGAATGGGTCGGTATCGGGCTGGTCTTCGCCGGCGCCTTCGCACTGGGGATCACCCGGGACGAGGGACACCGCTTCAAGATCGACCGGGGGGTGGCGTTGATGCTGCTGGCGGCGTTGAGCATCTCGGCGGCGGCCCCCTTCGACAAGCTGGCGGTTCAGGCCAGCACCACCTCGGTCCACGGGGTCGTGCAGAACGCCGGCGGGACCCTGCTGTTGCTCGGCCTGCTGATCTGGCGCCGGGAACTACCCCAGCTCCCCGGCATCTTCCGCCGCCGCCCGGCGATGACCCTCGCCGTGCTGCTGGGCTTCGCCGCCATCGCGCTCCAGTTCACCGCCTACCAGGTAACCATGGTCGGGCACGTCGAGACGATCAAGCGGGTCGTCGGCCTGATCGCATCGCTGATCGCCGGCGCGGCGATCTTCGGCGAGCGGATCACCCTGAAGAAGATCCTGACCGTGGCGGCGATGGGCGCCGGGGTAGCGCTGCTCCTCGCCTGAGGCATCGAGCCGGGGAACAGCCTAGGGCTGAGCCTCGGCGTTGCGGGCCCGGGTCTTGCGCAGCAGGTCCCGCACCATCGAGCCCAGTTCCTCGTGGGAGTAGTCCTTCTGGTCCTCCCGCTCGTAGGGCTTGATGTGCTCGGCGGGCAGGTCGTCCATGTAGCGGGAGGGGGTGACCTCGACCTCCTTGCCCCGCAGCACCCGCTTCTTCGCCGAGGTCAGGTACAGCCGGTCCTGGGCCCGGGTGATGCCGACGTAGAACAGCCGCCGTTCCTCTTCCAGATCGGCGGGCGCCGCCTCGCTGGCCTTGGGATCGGTGGTCCGGCTATGGGGGATCTGTCCCTCGATGCAACCGATGAGGAACACCACCTTGAATTCCAGCCCCTTGGCGGCATGGAGGGTGGTCAGGGTCACTCCGGAGGTCTTTTCCTCGCGGTCGTCGTCGCCGTTGAGGGTCACCCGCTGGAGGAAGTCCTGCAGCGACTTGCGGTCCCGCTGGGCCTTGGCCTCGTAGCGTTCCAGCCACTTCAGCAGGTGCAGCACGTTTTGGTAGCGCTTGTCCCCCTCGGCGCCTCCCTCGGCGGACTCATCCAGGGCACGGCGCAGCTTGATCGTCTCGACCAGGTCGACGGCAGCGCCGTGGAGCGAACCGGTTTGCTCCAGGCGCTGGCGGGCGCCGGAGAGCAGGGTGTTCAGGTTACGAATCGCCGCCTTGGCCGCGTCAGGGATGCCCTCGATCCGCTCGGCGAGGAAGCAGGCCTTGGCGAAGGGCATCTGATGCTGTTTGGCGTAGCCCTCGATGTGCTGCACCGAGCGAGCCCCGACACCCCGGGCCGGATAGTTGAGGATCCGGCGCAGGGAGATCTCATCCCAGGGGTTGACCACCACCCGCAGGTAGGCGGCGACGTCCTTGACCTCCTTGCGGTCGAAAAACTGCTGCCCGCCGAACAGCCGGTAGGGCACGTTGGAGGCGGTCAACTCCTCCTCGATCAACCGGGCCTGGAGGTTCGAGCGGTAGAGCACCGCGACCTCTTTCATCGGCAGGTCCGAGCGCAGTTCGTTGATCTCCCGGGCGACGAACTGGGCCTCGTGGCGCGGGCTCTCGCAGGTCACGACGCGAACGGCATCGCCGCCGTCGCGGGCGGCCCGCAGGGACTTGGCGTGGCGCCTCCCCTGCCCGGCGGCGATCACCGCGTTGGCCACCTCCAGGATCGGCGCCCGGCTGCGGTAGTTGGTCTCCAGCTTGATCAGCGTGGTGCCGGGGAAGTGCTGCTCGAACTCGAGGATGTTGCCCACGTTGGCACCCCGCCAGCTGTAGATCGACTGATCGTCATCGCCGACCACGCAGACGTTGCGCTTCTCGTTGGCCAGTAGTTTGACCAGCTCCAGCTGCACTTCACTGGTGTCCTGGAACTCGTCGACCAGCAGGTGGCGGATCCGCTGCTGCCAGCGGGCGCGCACCTCGGGCTCCTCCCGCAGCACCCGCACCGGCCGGCAGACCAGGTCGTCAAAATCCAGCGCGCGCATGACCTTGAGCCGTTCCTCGTACTCGGGATAGACCTCCCGGGCGACCCCGTCGTACTCGTCGTTGCTCGAAGGCACCTCGTCGGGCGCCTTCATCGCGCTCTTCCAGTTGGAGATCCGCGCCAGGATCGACATGGTGTCGAAACGGCGCTTGCCGGCGGTGGCCTTGTAGGTCTCCCGCAGGATCTCCTTGACCACCCCCATCGAATCCGCCTGGTCGAAGATGGTGAACTTGCCGTCCAGCCCCGAGACCTTGGCCTCCTCGCGCATGAAGCCGAGGCCGAAGCGATGGAAGGTCGACATGCGCAACGCCCTGGCCTTCTTGCCACCGACCAGCGGCACAATCCGCTCGGCCATCTCTCCCGCCGCCTTGTTGGTGAAGCTGACGGCGACGATCGACTCGGGATCGGCGCCGCGCTTGACCAGCCGGGCGATGCGATGGGTGATGACGCGGGTCTTGCCGCTACCGGCCCCGGCGAGAATCAGAAGCGGTCCATCGCCGTGATCGACGGCAGCCTGCTGGGCGGGGTTGAGTTTGACCATGGGGTGCGCGTCGGGCCTCCGGGTTCGCGATGTCGTTTGCGAACGAGCGGATAGTAGCGGGAGTTGACTGCAGTTTCCCCGTTGAAAGTGTAGACGGAATCTGGCAGAGCGACTAAACGCAGCGCGACCGAATCCCGTACCAGTAGCCGAACGTTCCAACAGACAACACGCGGCTACCGGCCGAACGGGCCCCACCGGCCGAACCGCCCGAACACCGACAAGGAGGCTCGACCCATGGGGACTAGTGCGCGAAGTGCGCGTGCTCGAGGCTTCACCCTGATCGAACTGTTGATCGTGGTCGCGATCATCGGCGTCATCGCCGCCATCGCCATCCCGAACCTGCTCAACTCCATCGACCGCAGCAAGCAGAAGGCGAGCATGGCGGATATCCGCGCCCTGGGGGCCGCCGTGCAGCACTACGCCATCGACAACAACGTCTACCCCTCGGTAACCAGCATGGCCGGCCTGGAGTCGGTGCTGGAACCGACCTACATCGTCGCCGCGCCGACCAGCGATGCCTGGAGCAACACCTTCAACGTCCAGTCCGCGCCCCTGGGCTTCACCATCTGCTCCGGCGGCAAGGACGGCGGCCCCTGCACCGTCGTCGGCGGCGGGGGCGCGACCAACAACTTCAACGACGCCATCATCCTGATCGACGGCCAGTTCGCCCAGTGGCCCGATGGGCAGCAGCGCGAGTAGACAAGCTCCCACCCGGTCTCGCGATCGCGATCCGGCCCAGCCTCCAGCGAACCGGGCGTCCGGATCGTCGATCGCGAGACCACCTTGGACCCTCCCGCGGCCCCGGCAAGGGGCATATCCCGAGGAAGATCAGCGATTCTGGGTGGCCAGCCACTGCTTGTTGGACCTGTCCAGCGACGTGGCGGTGAGATACTCCCCGGCCAGCACCTTGCGCAGCTCGATCAGGTGGGGGTGGGTCGGCATGATGTCCCACATCAACCGGTAGGTCCCCACGGCCATGCCGTACTGCTGAT
>CAZBZH010000509.1:0-3775 GCA_964496265.1 uncultured Acidobacteriota bacterium
TCCTCTTTCCAGGAGCGTTGGATGGCGGACCGTGGCGACGTAACCCAGCTGCTGGTGCAGTTTCGCGAGGGGGACCGGGAGGCCCTCGACCGGCTGGTGCCCATCGTCTACGAGGATCTGCGCCGCATCGCCCGCTCCCATCTGCGCCGGGGCCGCTCCGGCCACAGCATGGACACGGTGGGCCTGGTCAACGAGGCCTGGCTGCGGCTGGTCGACCAGACCCGGGCCAACTTCGAGGACCGCCAGCATTTCCTCTCGGTCTGCGCCCGGGCCATGCGCCAGATCTTGATCTCGAGCGCCCGCAAGCATCAGGCGGCCAAGCGGGGCGGCGGCGAGGCCGAGGTGACCTACGACGACGAGTTCGTCGGCACCCGGCGCCAGGCCGAGCGCCTGCTGGCCGTCGATCAGGCGCTGGAGAAACTGTCCCGGCACGATGAGCGGCTGGCCCGGGTGGTCGAGTGCCGCTACTTCGCCGGGTTGAGTGAACAGGAGACCGCCGAGGCCATGGGCTGCTCGCTGCGCACCGCCCAGCGGGACTGGATGCGCGCCCGGGCCTGGCTGCGGGTGGAGTTGGAGCCGGATGAGCGGGGCTGACGAACGTTGGGTGCGGGCGGACCGGCTGTTCATGGCCGCCCTCGATCTACCCGATGAGGAGCGCGCGGCGCTGCTCGATGCCGAGTGCGGCGACGACGCCGAACTGCGGCAGCTGGTCGAGAAGCTGCTGGAGGGAGCGAAGACCGGCACCTTCCTCACCCCCGGCGAGGCGCTGACCGAAGGACTGCTCGACGCGGGGCAGCCTGGGGGTGACGAGCCGGACCTCTCGGGCACGGTGGTCGACCGCTACCGCCTGATCGAGGAGATCGGCCGGGGCGGCATGGCGGTGGTCTACCGCGCCGAGCGCGCCGACGGCCAGTTCGAGCAGCAGGTGGCGCTCAAGCTGATCAAGCGGGGCATCGACACCGACGACGTGGTGCAGCGCTTTGCCCGGGAACGTCAGATTCTGGCGCGGATCCGCCATCCCCACATCGCGCGGCTGCTCGACGGAGGGGCCACCGCCGAGGGCCGGCCCTTCTTCGCCATGGAACTGGTGCAGGGGCGCCCGATCGATCGCTACTGCGACGAGCAGCGGCTCGACATCGAACAGCGGCTGCGCCTGTTCGTCGACGTGGCCGAGGCGGTGGCCCACGCCCACCGCAACCTGGTGGTCCACCGGGACATCAAACCCTCGAACGCCCCGGTCGGCGACGACGGCGAGGTGCGGCTGCTTGATTTCGGCATCGCCCGGGTGCTGGAAGACGACGAGGACGAAGATCAGCTGACCCGCACCAGGCAGCGGCTGTTGACGCCGCGCTACGCCAGCCCCGAGCAGGTCCGCGGCGAGCCGGTGACCACCGCCTCGGACGTCTATCAACTCGGCGTGCTGCTGTACCTGCTGTTGACCGGGCGCTTGCCCTATCGCAAGCCGAGCAAGCAGGGGACCGACGCGCTGATCCGCGCCATCGTCGAGAGCGAGCCCACCCGGCCCAGCTCCAGCGTGACCGACGCCTTGACCGAGGAACTGAGCGCCGGGGATGCGGCGTCTCCCGACGCCATCGGGGAACGTCGCCGCTCAACGCCGGCCCAGCTACGCCGTGAACTGGCCGGCGATCTGGACAACATCCTGCTGATGGCGCTGCGTAAGGAGCCTGAGCGGCGCTATTCATCGGTGGCCCAGCTGATCGAGGACATTCGCCGCCATCTGGACGGACGCCCGGTTTCCGCCCGGCCGGATACGCTCTGGTACCGCACCAGCAAGCTGGTCGCCCGGCACAAGGTCGGTACGGCGCTGGCCGCGGCGGCGCTGCTCGCGGTGCTGGTGTTCTCGGTGACCGTCAGCGTGCAGGCCCGGCGTATCGCCAAGGAGAGGGACCGCGCCAACCTCGAGGCCGAGAGTGCCGAGCGGGTCGCCGAGTTTTTGGTCGACCTGTTCCGGGTCTCCAACCCCGGCGAGGCCCGGGGCAACAGCATCACCGCTCGCGAGGTGCTCGACCGGGGTGCCGAACGGATCGCCGGCGAGCTGGAAGAGCAGCCGCTGGTCCGGGCGCGGATGATGAACACCATCGGGCGGGTCTATCAGAACCTGGGGCTCTACAAGGAGGCCCGGCCGCTGATCGAACAATCCCTTGATTTGCGCCGGGACCAGCCGGATACACCGGTCAACCAGATGGCCACCAGCCTGGGCAACCTGGGTTGGCTGCACGAGGAACTCGGCGAGTACGACGAGGCGGAGCCGCTCTACCGCCAGGCGCTGGACCTGCTGCGCGAGAATCTCGAGCCCGGCGATCCCCAGCTCGCCGGAGCGATCAACAACCTCGGGCTGCTGCTGTACCACAAGGGAGAGTACGAGGTCGCCGAGCCGATGCTCCGCGAGGCGCTGACCCTGCGCCGGGCCCAGCAGGGGCCGCAGGAGGACGAACTCGGCGACAGCCTGGCCAACCTGGGCATGCTGGTCCACGCCCGGGGCGAACTGGACGAGGCCGAGGCGCTCTACAAGGAGGCGATCGACGTCTACCTCGAAACCAAGGGGGACGACTTCTACAAGGTCGCCACCGGTTACGACAACCTGGGTCGGCTGATGGCCGATCGCAGGGACCTCGACGCTTCGGAGAATTACATGCGGCAGGGGCTCGAGCTGCGCCGCCGCATCTTCGGCGACGACCACCCCGAGACCGCCGACAGCCTGAGCAACCTGGCCAGCATCCTGTTCTACAAGCAGGATTTCGACGGTGCCGAGGAGATCTTCCGCGAGGTCGTGGCCATCGACCGCCGCAAGTTCGGCGACGTGCATCCGGACCTGGGTCTCAGTGTCGGCAATCTGGGGTTCGTGTTGATGAAGGCGGGGCGCCCGGCCTCCGCCGAGCCCGAGCTGCGGCAGGCCCTGGAGATCATGCTCGCCTCGGTCGGAGACTCCCACCGCCACACCGGCAACGCTCACCGGGCGTTGGGTGAGTGCCTGACCGAACTCGGCCGCTACAAGGATGCCGAACCCCACGTGCTGGCCGGCTACAACGTGAATCGCGAGGCGCTGGGGCCGGACCACAGCCGCACCCGCACTGCGGCCCAACGGGCGGTGATCCTCTACGAGAAGTGGGGCAAACCCGCGGAGGCGGATCGCTACCGCCCCTTCGCCCACCAGCCCGAGTCAACGCAGTGATGCAGGATCCAGTGCCGACTCGCCAGGACCCGGAAGAATCGCCCGAACCCATCGATCGCCTTATACATCGCGCCTTGTGTCTCGCGGGGTTGGTGCCTGCGGTCGCTTTCGGGGGCTGGGTCGCGGTTGGGGTCTTCCGCGCTTTGGCCTACAGGTCTCTTCGTTACGGCGAGGAGGGGTATGGAGACGCGTCGAGTAGCGAGATCCTCTGGGATGTTGTGAGCTTTCTGCTTAGTGTGATCTTGGTTCCGCTGCTTGTCGTGGGCGTTCCGCTCTTTTTCTGGAAGCTGCTCCGGTTGGGCCCTCAGGGGCGTTTCGTCCCGAGAGGCTGGCAAGCCTGGCGCAACTGGTTGCTTCAAGGTGCGGCCAAGCTCCTGTGGATCTATCTGGTCTTCAAGGTTGGAGCCTGGGTCTTCGGATGGCTCAAGGCGCACGCGGGTTTGTGATCGGCAACTATCCAGCAGCTCGTGCGTACTACCTGACCGATGGCGTCGGCTTGGCGCCGAAAGACGCATAGGAGGGGCTCGCATGCGTGTCGTTCTCGGAATCGGTCTGGTTTTGGTGGTGTTCCTCGGCACCTGG
>CAZBZH010000510.1:0-3764 GCA_964496265.1 uncultured Acidobacteriota bacterium
TGTGGCTGATGGATCTGCTGGACTACAACATGAGCGTGGCCTCGGCGGTGGGCTTCATCGCGCTGGCGGGGCTGGCGGTGGAGACCGGTATCGTGATGCTGGCGTATCTCGACAGCACCTATCGTCAACGGCAGGCCGAGGGTCGGCTTCGAAGCATCAGCGACCTTTACGAGGCGATCATCGAGGGCGCGGTGATGCGGGTGCGGCCCAAGCTGATGACCGTGTTCACCACTTTGTTCGGGCTGTTGCCGATCATGGCGGGCAACGTGTTTGAATCCGGCTCCCAGGTGATGCAGCGGATCGCCGCGCCGATGGTCGGCGGTCTGATCAGCGCCACGGTGCTGACGCTGCTGATCCTGCCGGCGATCTACATGCTGTGGCGGCGGGGAGAGGTCCGGCGCATCGTGCGCGAGCAGGCGGCAGCCCGGGCGGCCTAGTCGAGATGCTTGACGCCGCGGCGGGCGATCTGGTTTGCTTGCCGTTCACGGGGTGGTGGGCTCGAACCGGGGGGCGGCCTTGCGATTCAGGATCGGCCTGTGGCTGGCGATGGCTTTATGCGTGTGCGCTGCGGCCCACGGGGAGCCGGTCCAGCTCGAACTGCCCGAAACCTACCTGCGCTACGACATCGAGGTCTCCCTCGACCCGGCGTCGCGGGGGCTGAGCGGCCGGGAGCGCATCGCCTGGCAGAACCCCCTCGACCGCACCGTCGATGCGGTGCCGATGCACCTCTACCTCAACGGCTTTGCCCACGAGGACACCAGCTGGATCCGCAGCAGCAGCGAAGGGGTGTGGGCGTTGAGCGATCCGCGCGCCGACGAGGCCTACGGCTGGAGCGAGCCGTCGCGGATCGAGCAGCAGGTCGACGGGACCTGGCAGCCTGTCGCCTGGAAGCCGATCTCTCCCGATGACGGCAACCCCTACGACCGCAGCCTGATCGAACTCGCGCTGCCCCGTCCGGTCGCGCCCGGGGAGACCCTGCTGTTGCGCGTTGACTGGCAGAGCCGCCTGCCGATCCCCATCGCCCGCACCGGCGGCTACGACGGTTTCTTCTTCGTCGCCCAGTGGTTTCCCAAGATCGCCGGGATGCATCCCGGCGCCGACGGCAAGCCCGAGCGCTTCAGTCGGCATCAGTTTCACGGGCAGACCGAGTTCTTTGCCGACTTCGCCGACTTCCGGGTGCGTATCGGCGTGCCGGCGGACTGGCCGCTGATCGCGACCGGCAAGGAAGGGGAGGTGGTCGACGACGGCCCGCTCACCTTCGACGCCGAGGCCCACGCGCCGGATCTCGACTGGCACCTGTTCGAGCAGCGCGCCGTCCACGACTTCGCCTGGGTTACCGGCGACCGGGTCTCGGTGGAGACGACGACCCACCGCACGCCGGGAGATCACGAGATCACGATTCATCTGATGGTGCCCCACGGCACCGAGCATCAGCGTCCACGTTTGCGCGCTGCGATCACCGGCTCCATCGATGTGATGGACCGCCGGGTGGCCAACTATCCCTACGAAACCCTGAGCGTGGTGACCGTGCCCTGGAACGCCAGCGAGACCGGCGGCATGGAGTACCCGACCCTCTTCGCCGGCGGCACCGGCGATGTGCGGGATGACGTGCAGCCCCGGGCGACGACCCACGCCCTGGAAAGCGTGATCGTCCACGAGTTCGTGCATCAGTACTTCTACGGCATCGTGGCGACCCACGAGATGCAGGAGGCCTTTCTCGACGAGGGGCTGACCAGCTTCTGGGAAGACGAGATCATGCTCGAGCTGCACGGCATGGAAGCCGGCGCCGGGCAGATTCTCGGCCGACCGATTCACCTGGTCGACCGGGAACGTCGAAGACTGCGCGGCCTGCGCAACGCTCCGGCGATTCGCTTCGGCCCCTCGTTCCTGTTGCGGGGAAGCTCCCGGGGGGCGCACTTCTACACCCGGCCGTCTCTTTCGCTGCGCACCGCTCAGGGTTACTTCGGTGTCGAGACCGTCGACCGCTGGACCCGGGAGGTCGTGCGGCGCTACGCCTTCGCCCATCCGACCTGGGACGACCTGCTCGAGGTTGCCGGCCAGACCGGCGGACATGGTTTCCGCTCTCTGCTCGCCGAGTGTTTCGCCCAGCCGGGGCTGCCCGACTACCGGGTGGACTGGGTCGACTCCCGCCGTTTCTACACCGTTGAAGGTCAGTTGCTGGCTCCCGATGCCAACGAGATCGAGCCCGACGGTCTGGACCCGGCGGCCCGGGAGGGGGACGGGCGGGTCACGGTTACCGTGGTCGACCCCGGCTACGTGCGCCAGGGCAAACGGACCGACGGCGCGATCCGCCGGGTGGGCATTCAGCCGGGCAGGGTAGAGCCCGACGACGACTGGGAGCGGGAGGATGGTGAGTACTTCACCTCCCGCGCCCGGGTCGAGGGGCCGGGCTGGGACCATCTTCCCGTCGAGGTGCGTTTCGTCTTCCGCGACGGCGCGGTGGTTTCCGATTCCTGGGATGGCCGCGCGCCCTACCGGGAGTATCGCTTCCAGCGCGCGGCACCGCTTCGCGAGGTGCGGATCGACCCCGCCGGTCGGATCGCCCTCGATCCCGACGTGAGTGACAACGGAATCCGACTGACCGCCGAGAAGGAGCAGGCCCGGGACTGGGCCTGGTGGATCGGCGCCATGTTCCAGGCGTTGGCCGGAGGAGCGTCCCGATGGCTGTGAACGTCTGGCGTCGCGGGCTGGCGCTGCCTCGCGCGGCGTGGTGGTTGGTCGCCGCGCGCTTCGCGATGATGGCCCTGGCCGCGGCGGTCGGAGCGCTGGCGATTCGCGGCGACCTGACCGGCAACATCGGGCGCAGTCCGTGGTTCGCCGACGCGCCCGATCCACTTCCGTTGCAGCAATTCATGGCGGTGTGGGGGCAGATTCCCCGGCAAGGCATCGGCACGGCGATGGCCGCGGCGCTGTTCAGTGTGCTGGTCGGCTGGTTCCTCACGGCGGGCGTTGTCGATTTGCTGACTCATGGCCGCCGGGAGGGAGAACCGCTGAACCGGCAGGTCGGTGCAGCCGGGTCGTTCGGCCTGTTGCCGTTTCTGCGGGTCGCGCTGCTGGGGTTGGCCTTTCACGGCTCGCTGATCGGCGCGACGGCGATCGTCTTCGATCGACTGGTCGATCACGGCTACCTCGCGGGATGGAGCGGTAAGACCCTGGGCCGGGACTTGCCGCTGATACGCCTGGGGGTCACGGTAGCCGCCATGCACCTGGTCGGTGTCTTCGCCTTCTGGTGCCGGGTGGTGATCGTTGCCGACCGACGGCGCTACGTCAGGCGGGTCATCGGGCTGGTGTTGTCGCTTGGCTGGCGGGCGCCGCTGCGTGGGTTCGCCGCGCATCTGGTCCTCGGGCTGTCGCTGACCCTGGCCGACGGGTACCTGATCGTGGCCTGGCGTCAGTCGGCGCTTCCGACCGATCGCTGGCTAGCCGCGTGGCTACTGATGCTGGCGGTGGCGTCGATTGTCTGGGCCTGGCGTTTTCACACCGCGGTGTTGCTGTGGACCAGCTCCCGCTGCGACGATCTGCGCGGCGTCCCCGATGCGCCCTTCGGGATTGTCGGCTGGATCCGCGACCGCTTCAGTCGGCCTGGGCCGCCGGTCGCCCCGGCGTGGCCGGATGAACCTCGATCGTGATGTGCACCAGGTCCTTCTCTCCCGCGAGCCGTCTGCGGTAGAGCTCCGGCGACAGGGGCGCCTCAGCTACGATCACCGCCAACACCGAGAAGATGCCGGGTCCGATCGACCAGG
>CAZBZH010000511.1:0-3759 GCA_964496265.1 uncultured Acidobacteriota bacterium
GTACGCTCGACGTAAGCCGGCGGAGGGCGAGCCGCGCCGTGCGGCGCAGGAGGTGTTCGCCGAGCGCGCGAGCAGCGATGCCGGGCGGCCGCTCAAGCGGGCGGTCGGCACGGGCGGCACCCAGGCGGGGTAGCGGTTCAGGCTTGCTTCAGGCGTGAGAAGTGCTTGGTGTGACGGGTTTCCAGGTTGCGCTGAGCCGTCTTGCATTCCTGCATGAGGTTCATGTACGCCGACTGGGAGAGTCTTCCTCTCGCCAGTTCATTGAGGCCCTGCCGGCAGCGGTCGCTTGCTCGCCGGAGCTTGTCCAACTGGATCTGCAGATCCATCCGGGCTTCCTGAGAGATCGTTTTCTGCTCCGCCATTAAGTCCTTCCGGCCCACCGCCGAACCGGGCACACCGCCACCACCAAAGAGCGGTTTCCCCGCAGCTCGATTGAATGGAACAAGCACATCTTACCTTACCGAAACGTCACGTTTGTTAAAACAGTGTTAGCGTTCGGTGGAGGCTGATCGATGCAGTGGCGTCGGATTGAAGTCTTTATTTGGCAAACTGTTACGGCTGTCGACCGTGTGTCGTGAACGGTGGGTGGACCCGGGAACGCCGGGGATCCCGGGGTGGAATTTACATCGATTTCAAACGGTCCTCACTTCGTGCTGATGCGGGTCCCATCCAATCGTTTCGGGGCCACCCGACGGGGAAGAAACCTCTGTGCGAAGACCGCCGAACTCTCGCCGGAAAAGGTATGGTGGCCCGCGGTTGCGAAAACACCACGACATCATCCGGGCAAGCCGCCCGGGCCGTGTGACTCTGGATCTTTTGGCTGGTCTAAACCCATGAGGCCCGGTTCAGATTCACGGCCCGCTGCCGGCCGCGCCACGAGCCGCGACCACTCTCGGACAGAGGAAAGCCTTGAGTTAGCTAGCGGGGCACATCCGCGCATTCGGGTTCTCGCGCGGGCATTAGGAGAGACATTGATGACGAAGTTGGCGAAAGCGATGATCGCGGTTGCAGTTGTCTGGGCGCTACTGCCCGTGGCAGCCCAGACCGTGAAGGTCGACGCGGGGATCCCCGAGTACAGCCGCACCGGTGGTGTATCCGGCAAGTTGAACTCGGTCGGATCGGACACGCTCAACAATCTGATGACGCTCTGGGCCGAGGAGTTCCAGAAGCAGTATCCCAACGTCAAGATTCAGGTCGAGGGCAAGGGTTCCACCACGGCCCCTCCGGCCCTGATCGAGGGCACGGCCCAGATCGGTCCGATGTCCCGGGCGATGAAGGCCAAGGAGATCGACGATTTCGAGAAGGCCTTCGGCTACAAGCCGACCGCCATCCGTGTCGCGATCGACGCGCTGGCGGTCTACGTCCACAAGGACAACCCCCTCGACCAGATGACCATGGCCGAAGTTGACGCGGTGTTCTCCCACACGAGAAAGTGCGGCAGTGCCGACTCGATCGACACCTGGGGAGACGCCGGACTGAGCAACGCCTGGGCCCCGCGGCCGATCAGCCTCTACGGCCGCAACTCCGCCTCGGGCACCTACGGCTTCTTCAAGAAGGTGGCTCTCTGCAAGGGGGACTACCGGGAGACGGTCAAGGAACAGCCCGGTTCGGCTTCGGTGGTGCAGGGCATCACCGAGGACACCTACGGCATCGGCTACAGCGGTATCGGCTACAAGACCTCGGGCGTGAAGACCCTCGCCCTGGCCAAGACCCCCGACGGACCCTACTTCGGAACCGATCCGGAGACGGTGCTGTCCGGCAAGTACCCGCTGGCTCGCTACCTGTACGTCTACATCAACAAGAAGCCCAACGAGCCGCTGGATCCGCTGGTTCGTGAGTTCCTGACCTACGTCCTGTCCCAGGGCGGCCAGTCGGTAGTGGTGCGCGACGGTTACCTGCCGGTCTCGCAGAAGCTGATGGCCGAGGAGCTGGCCAAGCTCCAGTAGGTCGATTGCGGCCGGGTGCTCCTCGGGCGCTTTTCCTGATGATCCGCCGTGGCCGAAAGGCTATGATGCGGGCTCACCGGAAGATCACTCGATGGAAGCGAATCAGGCGCAGCCGAATCAGCCCGGACGCCCCAGCGGGGCGTCCGGGCGTCGTCATAGTGCAACGCCTCGGCGGCGCCTGATGGCCGACCGGATCGCTCGCTGGTCGGTAACCGCGGGCGGGTTGGCGATTATCGCCAGCATCCTCGGCATTCTCCTCTTCATCGCGGTCGAAGTGACCCCCCTGTTCCAGGGCGCGTCGGTCGAGCCCCAGGGCGAGCAGGCCCTGCAGGGAAGTGTCCCGGGCACCGGGGCGGTCGTCGCCGATGAGTACCGCTCCCGGGTCGCGGTTCTCGATCCCGGCGCCTCGCTGACCGTGCTCGACGTCGCCTCGGGCGAAACGGTCTCGACCCTGGATCTCCGCGACTCGATTCTCCCGCGAAACCCCGACTCGTCCGGCGGGGAGGCGCCCGAGTCCGAGGCCTCCAAGTCCGCCGTCGCAGCGTCGGCGAGTGCCGAGTCCGGCGAAGGCACGCCCGGCGAAGGCCCGCTCGGCGCGGACACGCCGGTCGACGGGGTGCGGCTGACCAAGCTGCGCAACGTGGCCGGGCGCCAGATGCTCGCCGGGGCCACCGGCGACGGCCGGGTCCTGACGCTACCCATCGGCTGGAAGACGGTTTTCGTCGGCGACGTGCGCGAGGTCCTGCTGGAGGATCCCGAGCCGCAGCTGTTCGACATCGATCCATCCGGTGAACCGCTGACCGCCTTTGACGTCGGGTTCGACGAGGACAACGCGACCGTGGCGGCGGTTCTCGCCGACGGCTCTCTCGCCGTAGTTCGACGCAGCGTCGAAGAAAACTTCATGAGCGGCGAAATGACGGTCAGCTTTGAGCGTCACCAGGCCGCCGGCCGCCCGGGCGTGACCCGGCTGGCGTTGGATAACGACCAGCGCAACCTCTACGCCGGAGGGGCGGATGGAAGCCTGACCTGGTGGCAGCTGAATGCCGGCGTGCCCCAGGAACCGCAGACCATCGAAGGCGGGGCGCCGGTGACCGCGCTGACCCTCCTGATCGGAGGTCGTTCGCTGGTGGTCGGCCGTGCCGACGGGGCGCTCGAGATCTGGTTCCCGGTGCGGGAGGAAGGGGCGAAGTTCAACCTGACGCGGACCCGCAGCTTCGAGCCGCGCGACGCGCCGATTCGCGCTCTGACCCCCTCGATGCGCAACAAGGCGTTCCTGGCCATCGACGAGAACGAGACCCTCGGCCTGCACTACTCCACCTCCGAGCGGACCCTCTGGACCGGGCCGTCGCCGCTGGATGGAGCCGAGCAGCTCTTCTTCGCCCCCAAGGGAGATGGCGCGTTCCTGATGACCGGGGACCGCCTGGCGCAGATCGGCATCGATAACCCGCATCCGGAGATCAGCTTCAGGGCGTTGTTCGGCAAGGTCTGGTACGAGGGCTACGAGGAGCCTCGCTACGCCTGGCAGTCGTCGGGCGGTACCGACGACTTCGAGCCGAAGTTGAGTCTCGTACCGCTGATGACCGGTACCCTGAAGGGAACGGTCTACTCCCTGTTCCTGGCGATCCCGCTGGGCGTGCTCGGCGCGATGTTCACGGCCCAGTTCATGAGTCCGGGCATTCGCCGCTACGTCAAGCCGACGGTCGAGATCATGGCGGCGCTTCCCAGCGTCGTGCTAGGTTTTCTCGCTGGGCTGTGGCTGGCGCCTCGGGTGGAGAAGGTGCTTCCGGCCCTGTTGTTGCTGGGGCTCAGACTG
>CAZBZH010000512.1:0-3750 GCA_964496265.1 uncultured Acidobacteriota bacterium
CCGGGCACGTGGTGGCCAAGGTCGGCGACCGCACCGTCAAGTCCCGGGTCCGGGTCATCTCCGACATGCCCTGGGACATCGACTTCAACAACATGGACGAGAAGTTCACGCCGCCCCACTGGATCGCCGCCCGGGGCAAGTTCGAGGTCCGGGACCTCGACGGCGAGAAGGTGCTGGCCCAGTTGATCCGCCCCCGCGGCCTGCCGCGCTCCTTCACCTACATGGGGCCCAGCGACTGGACCAACTACACCATGCAGGCGGACGTTCGCGGCTCGGTCAAGGGCCGGCGCAAGAGCGACGTCGGACTGATCGCCGGCGGCTACACCCTGAACCTGATGGGCAGCCACCAGCGGCTCCAGATCCGCTCCTGGGAAGCCGAGCGGCGCATGGCCCAGCACACCGACTTCGCCTGGGAGATGGAGACCTGGTACACGATGAAGATCCGGGTCGAGAACGACGGTAAGACCGCCAAGGTCATGGGCAAGATCTGGAAGCGGGATGGAACAGAACCCGCCGACTGGACGTTCTCGGTGGAGGACGCGCTCCCGATCAAGGGGGGCAGCCCGGGCCTGATCGGCTTCGTGCCGGGCATCGAAAACTACTACGACAACATCAAGGTCTATCCGAACGAGTAAGAGGGGCGAGCGAATCATGAAGATGACGAAGAACAAGTTTGGGCTGGTCCTGCTGCTCGTCGCGGCGGTGGCCGTTCCGGTGATCGCCGAATCGGACAGCATCGTGATGTTCGGTTCCGGGCCGTCGCGCAACATGATGTCGACCGAGACCGGGCTGCCCACCGAGTGGGACGCCATCACCGGCAAGAACGTGCTGTGGAGCGCCGACCTGGGCTCCCAGACCTACGCGGGTCCGGTGGTCAAGGACGGCAAGGTCTACGTCGGCACCAACAACGAGCTGGAGGTCAACCCCAAGCTCAAGGGGGACCGGGGCAACATCATGGTCTTCGACGAGAAGACCGGTGAGCTGCTGTGGCAGTCCGCCCACGCCAAGCTGCCCTCGGGCCGGGTCAACGACTGGCCGCTCCAGGGCATCTGTTCCACGCCGGCCATCGAAGGCAACCGGGTCTACTACATGAGCAACCGCGGCGAGATGATCGCCGCCGACGTCGAGGGTTTCCGCGACGGCGAGAACGACGGTCCGTACAAGGACGAGGAGCACAAGAGCGAGATCGACGAGGACATCATCTGGAAGTACGACATGATCGCCGAACTCGACGTGTTCCCCCACAACCTGGCGGCGGGCAGTCCGCTGCTGGTCGGGGACATGCTCTACGCCATCACCGGCCAGGGTGTCGACGAGGGGCACATCAACCTGCCGTCCCCCTTCGGTCCGAGCTTCGTCGCCTTCAATAAGAACAGCGGCGAGCTGGTCTGGGAGAGCTCCCTGCCCGGCGAGAACGTGCTGCACGGCAGCTGGTCCAACCCGAGCTACGCCGAGATCGGCGGCGTCGAGCAGGTGATCTTCCCCGGCGGCGACGGAATCCTGTATTCCTTCGAGCCGCTCAAGGGTGAGCTGCTCTGGACCTTCGACCTCAACCCCGAAGGCACCAAGTGGCAGCTCGGCGGCCGCGGCACCAAGAACAACGTGATCTCCATGCCGGTGGTTCACGACGGCATCATCTTCATCGCCGTCGGCCAGGACCCCGAGCACGGTGAAGGCCCGGGCAACCTCTGGGCGCTCAACGTCGCCGGCAAGAAGGGCAACCTGACCAAGCAGGAAGGCGTGGTCAAGTGGCACCTGGGCGGCGAGGAGTTCCACCGCACCATGTCCTCGGCGGCCATCGCCGACGGCCTGATGTACATCGCCGACCTCAACGGCTTCCTCTACTGCCTGGACGTCGAGACCGGCAAGAAGTACTGGACCTACGACACCTTCGCCGCGATCTGGGGCTCCGCCTGGGTCGCCGACGGCAAGGTTTACCTCGGTGACGAGGATGGCGATATCGCCGTGCTGAAGCACGGGAAGAAGATGGAGCTGCTGCACGAATCGAACATGGGCGCCGCGGTGTACACCACCCCGGTTGCGAACGATGGCACGATATTCGTTGCGAGTCGCAAGAAGCTGTTTGCGATCAAGAACGGCGCGGGCCCGAAGAAAGCCACTCCCAAGAAGCCCGAGAAGGGCAAGCCCGAGGTCAAGAAGACCGAGAAGAAGGGCTGAGGGACACGCGTCCGTCTGCGGATTCAAACCATACGGAGCAGCTCATGGAAGTGATCAGTTCGGATCTGGCGCAACGCGCCGAACAGGTACGCCGCAATCTCGACGAACACGTGCGGGAGATGGTGCTCTGGCATTTCTCGCCCGAGACCGGAAGTCCCTTCTGGCTGGAGTTCGCCGAGAAGCTGGATTTCGATCCCCGCCGGGAGATCGGCGGCTTCGACGATCTGAAGATCCTCGGTCACTTCCAGGATGAGTGGCTGCGAGGCGGCCCGGTCCGCCGCTGGGTGCCCAAGGCCCTGGCGGACAAGCCGCTCTACGTGTTCGAGACCGGCGGATCCACCGGTGTGCCCAAGAGCCGGGTCAATATCGAGGACTTCCAGCGGGACTACGAGATCTTCGGGGACAACCTCAGCGATGAGACCTTCCCCAAGGGTGCCGACTGGTTGATGTTGGGGCCCACCGGTCCCCGCCGGCTGCGCCTGGCGATCGAGCACCTGGCCCAGCATCGGGGGGGCATCAGCTTCTTCGTCGATCTCGACCCGCGCTGGGTGCAGAAGTTGATCCGCATGGGCCGGCCTCACGACCTGGAGCTCTACAAGAGTCACACCATCGATCAGGCGCTGACCATCCTGCGGGCGCATCCCAACATCAAGTGCATCTTCACCACGCCGAAGCTGCTCGAGGCGCTCTGCGAAAAGATCGATCTGGTCAAGCAGGGCATCACCGGCATCTTCTGCGGTGGTACCGAGATGAACCGTCAGTTCAACCGCTTCGCCCGGGAAGAGCTGGTGCCCGGCATCGACTTCGTGCCGACCTACGGCAACACCCTGATGGGGTTGGCCAGTCCCAAGCCCTTCGACCGCGCCGACGACTACGCCATCACCTACTACCCGCCGACCCCGCGCGCGCTGTTCGAGATCGTCGACCCCGACGACCTGGACAAGACCGTCGAGTACGGCCAACGGGGCCGGGTGCTGTTGACCACCCTGACCCGGGAGTTCTTCATGCCGCGCTTCGCGGAACGGGACGAAGGTGTGCGGGCCGAGCCCTGTGAGAGGTACCCCTGGGATGGGGTTCGCGATCTCGGCCTGTTCTCCAAGCTCAAGAGCTCGGTGGTGGTGGGGGTCTACTGATGCTGCACATCCCCCTGCTGCGCGGCGGCAAGCCCTACCGGAGCATGAACGTCGCCACCCTGAACCATGTCCGCACCGGCGAGCCGGTGGCCGAGGTCAGCCTGGCCAACTCCGGTCTGATCTCCCGGGACCTGCGCGACGTCAAGAAACACCAGGACCGGCTCCAGGAGATCCCCGTGCGGGAGATCCTCGAGATCTGCCGCAAGGCGGCGACCCTCTTCGGTGAGGCGGATCTTCCGATCGACCCGGTGGCCGGCACGACCCAGAGCTACGACGACTATCTGAAGCAGCTCTCCTCGACCACCGGCATGCCGCTGGCGCTCTGCCGGATCAACGCCGAGAAGATTCGCTTCGTGATGCAAAACATGGAGCGGGTACTGGGCGGACGGACCCGGGGCGTCGAAGTCGAGGTCCTCGACCGGGGCTTCGTCGATCAGGA
>CAZBZH010000513.1:0-3738 GCA_964496265.1 uncultured Acidobacteriota bacterium
CATCTCGGTCTCGACTGGGTCCACGAGGGAGGCAAGGCCGGCGAGGCGTTACTGGACAAGGTGCCCGAGTCCAAGGGGCTGGCGCTGGGGCTGTTCGACGCGACCCGCACCGTCCATGAAGACGCCGCCGATGTCGCTGCTCGCCTGAAGCCCTATCGGGAAAAGCTGATGAAGCACGACGTGCTGGTCGGTCCCCAGGCCGGCCTGGAACTGCTGCCCAAGGATCAAGCCTTCGACAAGCTGATGCAGGCCCGCTATCTGGTGGAGAGTCTGCGCGGAGACTGGAAATGGGAGTGACCACCACCACCTTCGGGCCGCTGCCTCCCTTCGCTCCGCTGCGCGAGGCCCGGCAGCAGCACGCCGACTACGAGATCGAGGACGCCGAGCTCCACGCCGCCGAGCAGGCGGATAACCAGGCCGCTTTCGAGCGGCTGGTCTCCGCGGGTGTCGGTGCGGTCACCATCGGTTCCTCGGCGCCCGAGTGGCTCTGCCGCTGGGCGGTGCCGGTCACCTCGGGCATCGAGGCGACGGGACCGGTGCGTCCCTGGGCCGGACGCTGGCAGGAACGGGCGCTGATCCAGGCCGCCCCCGGGGCGGACGGTTCCTGGCTCGGCGCGTTCCGCGCCCAGGCCGCGGCCGCCGGTGCCGGAACGCTGCGTGCGGTGCTCCCCGGCGCCCACTACTGGATGGACGTCTCCTTCGACGAGCATCACGCGAGCCGCGCCGCCTGCTGCGAGGCGCTGGCCACGCGGATCGCCGCCGAGGTGGCCGCCCTGGCAGCGGAAGGGGTCCAGGCCTTCCAGCTGGATGAGCTTGCCCTGGCGCACCGTCCCCAGGAGCACGGGTTGGCCCGGGCCGCGCTGGACACCATCGCGGCCGCGGCGGGGGATGGGGAACTCTGGATCGGAACCGGGGCTCTCGATGCCGAGGTGCTCGCGGCGGTCAAGGATTGGCCGGTCAGCGGGGTTGCCGTCGATGTCTCCCAACCGGGTGTTGACCTGGCACCGCTCGGTGGCCTGGGGGGCCTCCGGGTCCTGGCCGGGGTCGGCGGGGAGCACGGGGAGGCCGATTCGATCCCCGAGCGGGTGGCGCAACTCCGCGAGCTGGTCGGCGACGACCGCCTGGTGCTGTCCACCGGAGTCGGCTTCGAGTACCTGGAGAGCGACGAGGCGGGCACGCGCCTCGAGCGATTGATTCAGGCTGCGGGCTAGGGGCCCGTTCGGATCGAACCCGGGCGGCTAGCGCACGCCGGCGGCCAGAGCCATCAACCGCCGGAAGGCGGACTCGACCATCGACTCCGCTTCCTGACGGGTCGGCGCCGATGCCTCGAGAGAGATCACCACCTTGGCGTCCCGGCGATCGAAGCCCGGGGCGTGGGCCTTGATCCAGACACCCGGGTGTTCCGTCGCCGCGGTTTCGATCATCGGCAGGATCGCCGATTCATCTCCGGTCGGCGCCTCGACCTCGCGGATCACCAGGTGACCCCTGGGCGCCAGTTCCTTGAGCACCGGGATGGCGTTGTCGAACACCGAGCGCATCTCCTCGGGAGAGCCGGGGAGGCAGAGCACGCCGGTTCCGCCGCTCATGCGCAGGAACATGCCGGGAACCACGCCGATCTCGTTGGCGATCGCCTCGGCGTTGACCGGTAGCGCGCAGATCTTCTCCCGGGCCGCGGTCAGCCCGGTCTGCCAGACCTGCTTGCGCTTGCGCAGCCGCAGGTAGGCGTCCTCGACCATCTGTCGGGCGACGGTGTGGGCCTTGAGCGGTAGCTTGACCGCGTCGGAGACCCCTTCGAGGGTGCGGTCGTCGTCGGAGGGTCCGAGCCCTCCGATCACGACGATCAGGTTCGGCTGGCGGGAGAGCGCCTCGCGAACCGACGAGGCGATGGCGCGCTGCACGTCATCGACCAGGGTGATCCGATGAACCAGCGCGCCTCGCTGGGTGAAGTAGTCGGCGACGAACGGGGCGTTGGCGTCGCGCACCCGGCCCTTGATCAGTTCCCGGCCCACCGAGACGATCTCGATGTGCAGGGGGCCGCTGCGATCGGGCTGGACCCGCGGAGCGGCCTCGCCGTCACGATTCCAGCCGCGATTGTCGCCGGTGTTCCGCTTACTCTGCCTGTCCATCACCCGAGCACTCCGGTCAGCCGGCGCGCTCCGCTTTTTGAAGAGCGCTACGCATCTTCGAGAACGCCATCAGGATATCGGTGGCGGTGATGATGCCGACCAGCTTCGTATTGCGCACCACCGGCAACGCGCCGATCTTGCGTTTGGCCATGAGCGCCGCCGCCTTGCCGGCGTCCTCGCCGGGCTCCACGGTCAGCACTCCGCGGCGCATGATATGGCGAACGCGCTTGGGCCGCACGTGCAGGGTCGTCTCCCCGTCGGCGCCCGACGAAACCGCTCCCTTGCGGCTGCGGGGCCCCAGGGCCTTGTAGAGGTCCCGGTCCGAGACGATGCCCACCACCTTGCGCTTCTCGACCACCGGCAGGTGGCGGATTTTCTCGTAGTGCAGCAGGAAGAAGACCCGGTCGATCATGTCCTCGGGGGCGACGGTGAATACCTGGGGCTTCATCAGGTCCTTGACGGTCATGGGGCGGCTCCTTTCCCGGGTGTTCGGCGCACTCGGAACAGAGAAAAACGAAGTCTAGTGCGCGATTTTCGGCCGCGGCTAGAGCAAACAGGGCCGGATTCCGCCCCATTTTGGTGGGTTTCCACCCGGCGGGCGCCGCTCTGCTGCTCGGGGGCTAGCGGTTCGCCGGGATACGGATCTTCTGGCCCGGGTGGATCACCGAGCGCCGGGAGAGCTTGTTGTGGCGCAACAGATCGCCGAGACGCACCCCGTAGGCCGAGGCGATCTTGATCAGGCTCTCGCCCCGCTTGACCACGTGATGCTCGATTCGGCCGGGGATGCCGGCGCTTACCTTGAGCTTCTGGCCGGGGTGGATCCGGCCGCGCCGGTCCCGGATCCCGTTGAGCTGCCGGATCTGGCCCAGGCTGAGGCCGTAGCGTTTGGCAATCAGCGTCAGATTCTCGCCCCGGCGGACCACGTGGATCAGCGGTTCGGCGGCAGCGCCCCCCTGAACCCTCAGCTTCTGGCCGACGAGGATCTTGTTGCCCCGCACCCGGTTGATCGTGCGCAGCTGGCTCAGGCTCATCCCGTGGCGCTCGGCGATCTCCGACAGGGTGTCGCCGCGGCGCACCACGTAGACCGTCTCCGCCGCGGGCATGGTCAGCGCCCGGTCGCCCGCCGAGGAGGGGATCCAGACCCGGGTTCCCGCGGGAATCGGCAGGCCGCGATCCAGGGCCCGTGAGGACCAGGCGGGGTTGACCGCGGCCAGCTCCCGCAGGGGAACGCCCCAGCCCCGGGCCAGCCCGCCCGGGCTGACCGGGTGTTCCAGCCGTACCCGGCGCAGGTTCATCGGCGCTTCCCGGCGCAGTCCGGGGAACTTCTCGTCGGCGTTGCGGGCCAGGCGGCGGGCCGCCAGGAACTCGGCGTAGAAGTTTCTCGAGGCGAAGCCGAAGGTGCGGGAGCGGTAGTTCCGGTAGATCTTGCCGAAGTCGCGGCCGTGGGCCCGCATGGCCCGCTGCATGCCGGCGACGCCGTGGTTGTACGAGGTGATGGCCAGCGCCCAGTTGCCCAGCTTGTCGTAGGCGTTGCCCAGGTAACGGGCCGCGGCCTCGCCGGCGACGATCGGGTCGAGCCGTTCGTCGATGGCGCTGTTGATCCGCATGTACT
>CAZBZH010000514.1:0-3734 GCA_964496265.1 uncultured Acidobacteriota bacterium
CCCTGGACCTGGTGGTCCGCGGCCACCGGCTGGTCTCCGACGACGTGGTCGAGATGCGCCGCCGCGGCGGGATGATCGTCGGCACCGGCCCGGAACTGACCCGCTACCACATGGAGTTGCGCGGCGTCGGCATCATCAACGTCAAGGATCTGTTCGGCGTGGCCTCGGTGCGCCACAGCAAGTACGTCGAGTACGTCATCCGCCTCGACCCCTGGCAGCCGGGCAAGCGCTACGACCGCCTCGGCCTCGACGAACAGGGCTACGACGTGCTCGGCATCGAGTTACCCTACGTCGAGATGCCGGTCGGACCCGGCCGCAACCTGTCGGTGCTGATCGAGGTGGCGGCCCGCAACCACCTGCTGAAGCTCAAGGGGTATCATCCTGCTCGACAGCTGGCGCGCAAGCTGGGTGAGCAACTCCAGCCCGGCCGCTTCGAGGACGCGCCGGAGCTCGAGCCGGAAGAGGAAGAGGTCCGGACCAACACCCGCAACTCCGAACGGGATATCGAGGAAGACTGAACGTGGAACGACTGGTGATCATCACGGGCCTGTCCGGTTCGGGAAAGTCCCTCGCCGCCCAGGCCTTCGAGGACCTCGGCTACTTCTGCGTCGACAACCTGCCGGTGGCGCTGATTCCTCGCTTCTACGAACTGATCCAACGCAGCGCCGAGCAGATTCCCCGCGCGGCGCTGGTGGTCGATATCCGCGAGAAGGATTTCCTCGGCCACGTGCCCGAGGCGCTCAAGGAACTGCGCAACCTGGGCGCGCCGGTCAAGGTGACCTTCTTCGAGTGCGACGACGAGATCCTCAAGCGCCGCTTCAGCACCACCCGCCGCCCTCATCCGATGGCGGCGACCTCGGGTTCGCTGGAACAGGCGATTCACGACGAGCGTAAGGCGCTGGCCGCGCTCCGGGCCGAGGCGGACCGGATCATCGACACCAGCCGCTTCACCGCCCATGAACTGCGGGCGTTCCTGAAGAACGCCTACGGCGACCAGGAAGCGACCCGCGGCCCCAACATCAACGTGATGTCCTTCGGCTTCAAGTACGGACTGCCTTCCGAAGCGGACCTGGTGTTCGACGTGCGCTTCCTGCCCAACCCGTACTTCGTCGAAGATCTGCGCCCGCTCAACGGCCGCAACGAGCCGGTGCAGGAGTTTCTGGAGAGCAAGCCCGAGACTCACGAGTTCCTCGGACGGCTCAAGACCTTTCTCGACTTCCTGATGCCGCTCTACGCGGCGGAGGGGAAGACCTATCTGACCATCGCGGTCGGCTGCACCGGCGGGAAGCACCGCTCGGTGATGCTGGCCGAGAGACTGCTGGAACACTTCAGCCAGACCGACCGTCCGGTCAGCGTCAGCCACCGGGATCTCGGCAAGGAATAGAGGATCGCATGCTCGGATTGATCGTGGTGACCCACGGCGGCGTCGCCGAAGAACTGGTAAAGGCCGCCAAGAAGATCCTGGGAGAGGTCGAGGCCCTCGAGGCGATCTCCATCGACTGGGACGACGACGTGAGCGACGCCACCGCCCGGGTCGAGAAGGCGATCAAGCAGGTCGACCAGGGGGAGGGCGTGCTGGTGCTGACCGACATGTTCGGCGGCACTCCGACCAACCTGTCCCTGGCCCTGCTGGAACCGGGCCGGGTCGACATCGTTACCGGCGTCAACCTGCCGATGTTGATCAAGTTCACCAACCACCGTGACCAGTACGCCCTGACCGACGCCGCCGGCCATATCGCCGAGCAGGGCCGTCAGGCGATTCACGTTGCGTCGGAACTGCTCGAGCGCAGCACCGACGGAGAACCGAATTGACCGAGGTAACCGTTCAGATCCAGAACCGCCTGGGGCTGCACGCCCGGGCCGCCGCAAAATTCGTCCACCTGGCCAACAGCTTCGAATCCCGCATCTCGGTAACCAAGGATGGCGCCCGGGTCGACGGCAAGTCGATCCTGGGCCTGCTGACCCTGGCCGCCGCCAAGGGCACCAAGCTGCAGCTGGCCGCCGAGGGCAAGGACGAGGAAGCCGCCATCGAGGAGCTGGCCAAGCTGGTCCGTAGCGGATTCGGCGAGGGCAAGTAGTTGTCCGAGCGCCTCGAGGGACTGGGAGTTTCCGCCGGCGTCGCCGTCGGGACCGCGGTGCTGCTGCACGCGGAGACGGTTCCCGTGGTGCCCAAACCGGTTCCGCCGGAACGGGTTGCCGACGAGATCCAGCGTTTCCACGACGCCCGGGCCCAGGCACGCAAGGAGATCGAGAACCTGCGGGAGCGGGTCCGCGATCAGCTCGGCGAGCAGTACGCCGGCATCCTCGACGCCCAGCTGCTGATCGTCGACGACCGGCGGCTGGTGTCGCTGACCGCGCAGAAGATTCGCATCGGCCGGGTCTCCGCCGGCTGGGCGTTGTCCGAGGTCTCCGGTGAGTTCCTGCGCGCCTTCGACCAGGTCGAGGACGAGTACATCCGGGAGCGGGGGGGCGAGCTGCGGGATGTCCAGCAGCGCTTGCTGCGTATCCTCGGGGGCAACCAGGCGCCCAAGACCGAGATGCGTGACGGGCCCAAGGTGATCATCGCCCATAACCTGGGACCGACCGACGCCATCGCCCTGGCCCAACAAAACGTGGTGGGCCTGGCCACCGATGTGGGCGGCCGCACCTCCCACATGGCGATCCTGGCCCAGGCGCTGTCGCTGCCCGCGGTGATCGGGCTCCACGACGCGAGCTCCCGGGTGCAGGACGGCGACCCGCTGATCCTCGACGGGGACCGGGGCCAGCTGGTGCTCGATCCCGAACCCGCCGAGGTCGACGCCGCCCGGGAACGGATCGACGCCCACCTGGCCCGCGAGACCGCCATGGTCGCGGCCAGCGGCCTGCCGGCGATCACCCGGGACGGGGTCGAGGTGGTGCTGCGGGCCAACATCGAGTTTCCCGAGGAGATGCGCATGGCCCAGCGCTTCGGCGCTCAGGGCATCGGCCTCTACCGTTCGGAGTTCCTGTTCCTCTCTCGTGCGCCTCAGCTGCCCACCGAGGAGGAGCACTACCAGACCTATCTCTCGATCGGACAGGCCTGCGATCCGCACCCGGCGATCATCCGCAGCCTCGACCTGGGAGGGGAGAAGTACTTCCACGAGGTGCTGGCCCAGAGCGAGCCGAACCCGGTGCTCGGCCTGCGGGCGATCCGCCTCTGCCTCAAACGCCCGGACATCTTCCTGCCGCAGCTTCGCGGGTTCCTCCGCGCCGCCGCCGAGTGCCGGCTGCAGCTGATGATTCCGCTGGTGACCCGGGCCGAGGAGATCACCACGGTTCGTGAGCTGCTCCGGGAGCAGGCGGAGATCCTGCGCGCCGAGGGCAAGGCGGCCAACCCGGACGTGCCTCTGGGCATCATGATCGAGGTCCCCGCCGCGGCGCTGGCCGCCGACATCTTCGGACAGGAAGCGGACTTCTTCAGCATCGGCACCAACGACCTGATCCAGTACGCCCTGGCCGTCGATCGGGGCAACGAGTCGGTCAGCCGGCTCTACGAACCGCTGCACCCCGCGGTCATCCGCATGATTCGCATGGTGGTCGAGAGCGCCGAACGGAACGGCATCCCCGTTTCCCTCTGCGGCGAGATGGCCGCCGATCCCCGCTACGCCGGGCTGCTGGTCGGCCTCGGCCTGCGGGAGCTCTCGATCCAGCCCCGCTCCCTGGGACCGGTACGCCAGCGGATTCGTGAGCTGGACGGGGAGCACCTGGGCCGGATT
>CAZBZH010000515.1:0-3733 GCA_964496265.1 uncultured Acidobacteriota bacterium
GGACGATACCCTCTACGCCGCGCTGAATCTGGGCCACTTCGGCTGCAAGCTGCGCCGCTCGGAAGATGGCGGCGAGAGCTGGACCGAATGCGCCGTGCCGTCGTACGACGGAGTGAGCGCCGACGCGGCGCAAGGGAGCGCGGCGCAAGGGGATGCGGTCGACGAGAAGGATGCGCCGTCACTCGAGTTGATCTGGTGCCTGGAAGCGGGCGGCATCGATCAACCGGGCCGGCTGTGGGCGGGCACCATTCCCGGCGGCCTGTTCGTCTCCGACGATCGTGGCGACTCCTGGAAGCTGGTGCGGTCGCTGTGGGATCGCCCCGAGCGGGCTGGCTGGTTCGGCGGCGGCTACGACGAGCCGGGGATTCACTCGGTCGTCGTCGATCCCCGGGACCGCGATCGCTTGATCGTCGGCGTCTCCTGCGGCGGCGTGTGGGGCAGCAACGACGGCGGCGACAGCTGGGAGTGCACGACCGAGGGGATGTACGCCGAGTACATGCCGCCGGACCGGCGCAACGATCCGTCGATTCAGGACCCGCACCGCTTGGTCCACTGCCCGACCATGCCCGACGTGCTGTGGGTGCAGCATCACAACGGCGTGTTCCGCTCCACCGACGGCGGACGCAGCTGGGGCGAGATCACCGCCATCGAGCCGTCGAAGTTCGGCTTCGCCGTGAGCGTGCATCCGCTGGAGCCGATGACCGCCTGGTTCGTGCCCGGGGTGAAGGACGAATGCCGCATCCCGGTCGACGGTAGCCTGGCCGTGGCCCGCACCCGGGACGGCGGCCAGTCCTTCGAGGTGCTGCGCCGCGGTCTGCCGCAACATCACGCCTACGACCTGATCTATCGCCACGCCCTGGACGTCGCCGCCGACGGCGACCACCTGGCCATGGGTTCCACCACGGGGAACCTGTGGATCACGGCCAACCAGGGGGATCGCTGGGAGGCGCTTTCGTCGACGTTGCCGCCGATCTACGCGGTGCGCTTCGGCTAGGAGCCTCGGGGGACGGGGAGCCGGGGGTGGGGGGGCGTCGTCCGACGGCGCTTGTTTTTTTGCGGAGGTTTGCCCGGGGTTTTGGGCCTTTGGTGTGGCGAGGTGGATCGGTAGGTGGCCGTAAGTCCTCCTTTCCCCCCACCCCCGGCTCCCCTCACGATGCGCCTGGGCTTCGCTTCTGGGTGGGAGATTTGTGGGGGGTGGTGGCTCGAGGGCGGCAGGTCGATATTTGAAGTTGGGTGTGGGGAACAAGTGCCGTCGGACGACGAGCCCCCATCTCCCGGCTCCCCATCAAAGCCCCCTCGACCCTCGCCTGCGGCAGGCTTCCGTGCCACAATGGCGGCGTGATGCTTCGACTACGTAGCCGCTCGGTTTTTCTGCTGTTGGCGGCCTTCGCCATCGCTTTCGTTGCCTCGTCCGCCTGGGCCCAGTCGCTGCCGCGGGTGACGATTTCCGTGGACTCCAGCGGGGAGAGCACCCGGGTCGTGATCGGCCATGACCGCAAGATCACCCGGGCGGTGATCGCCGGGGACGGGTCGGTCGAGATCCTGTACGCCGAGCCGGTGGAACTGGCGCAACCTTCGGGGACCGTCGAGGACGGCATCCTGGCCGGTTGGTCGCTCTCGGGCGAGCGCCGCCTGCTGCTCTACGCCGGCGCCGGCTTCCAGTCTTATGAAAGCTTTGAACTCTCCAACCCCGATCGGCTGATCCTGGATCTCAAGGGCAACCGGCAGGCGGGTGCCGCGGATCCGTTCCGTCCGGCGGCGCCGGATCGCTCGGGGCAGACGGTGATCGTGATCGATCCCGGCCACGGCGGTTCGGAGAAGGGCGCCGTCGGCCCCACGGGCCTGGCCGAGAAAGAGGTCACCCTGGATCTGGCCAAGCGCCTGCGGGACGTCCTCGAACGGGAGCCCGGGGTCACGGTGGTGTTGACCCGCAGCGATGACCGGCTGGTCGAGCTCGACGAGCGGACCGCCATCGCCAACCACAACCAGGCCGATCTGTTCGTCTCGCTGCACCTGAACGCGGCGCCGCGGCGTAGCGCCAAGGGCACCGAGACTTACTACCTGTCGATGGAAGCCACCGACGACGAGGCACGCACCTCGGCGGCCCTGGAGAATCGTTCTCCCGGCGGCGCGTCGGAGGACGAGGACCCGGCGCTGGAGCTGATCCTCTGGGATCTGGCCCAGAACAGCCATCTAGGGCAGAGCAGCCAGCTTGCCGAGTCGGTGCAGGATCACCTCAACCGGCTGACCGGCACCCGCAACCGGGGCGTCAAGCAGGCGCCCTTCCGGGTGCTGATGGGCGCGACCATGCCGGCGATCCTGGTCGAGGTCGGGTTCATCTCCAACCCCGACGAGGAAGCCCGCTTCCGCACCGTGGCCTACCGGGAGAAGGTGGTCGAGGCGGTGGCCGGAGCGGTCAACGAGTTTCGCGCCAACCTCGACCACATGGTCGGCCAGTCCTACAAGGGTGGCGGCGAATCCGGGAGCGCCAGCGGCTCCGACACCTTCGGAAACCGATGAGCGCCGCGCTCCGCGCAGGGAGCGCCCTGACGGCGCTCGGGCTGCTGCTGTTGCTGATCGCGACCGGCGCCTGTTCTTCCGGGGGCGACGCGGCGGAAGACGCCGGCGCGCCGACCTCGCCCGATGAAGTGCTCGAGAACCCCGACGGCGGCGAGGGGGCCGGTGCTGAGGGCGACGGCGACGTGGCCAGCAAGTCGATCGAGCCGCTCAAGCGCACTGCGGTCAAGCTCTACTACCCGAGCAACGCCGGCAACTACCTGGTCGCTGAAACTCATGAGATTTTCGAGACCGCGTCTCCCAGCGACCGGGCCAAGCAGATCCTGGCCGATCTGATCGCCGGACCCAACAGCAAGGGGGCGCTGCCCTGCCTGCCCCGGGACGTGCGGCTGCGCCAGGTGTTCGTGCTGGAGGACGGCACCGCCTGGGTCGACTTCTCCTCGGAGCTGCGCAGCAGCCTGCGGGGGGGGAGCGAGAACGAGCTGCTGACCGTCTACGCCATCGTCGATTCCCTGGCCTTCAACATCGTCGAGGTGCGCCGGGTGGGGATCCTGATCGAGGGACGCCAGATCGAGACGTTGAACGGGCACCTGGATATGACCCGTCCGTTCCGCCCCGATCCCAAGCGGGTCGGCCGCCAGGCGGCGAAACGCGCTTCGCGAGGTCTGGCCGTCGCATGAACGATCGCCCGATCGGCGTGTTCGACTCGGGGGTCGGAGGGCTGACCGTCTTCCGCGCGCTGTGCGCCGCGCTTCCCGAAGAGCCGATGGTCTACCTGGGCGACACCGCCCGGGTGCCCTACGGCACCCGTTCGCCGGCTACCGTCGAGCGCTACTCGATGGAAGCCCAGGATTTCCTCAACCAGCATCGGATCAAGCTGCTGGTGGTCGCCTGCAATTCGGCATCGTCGGTGGCGCTGGATTCGCTGGTGCGTGAAAGCGACGTGCCGGTGGTCGGCGTGATCGCGCCCGGGGCGCGGCGAGCGGTGGAGCAGACCCGCAGCGGCGTCATCGGCGTGATCGGCACCCGGGCCACCGTGGCCAGCGGCGCCTACGAGCGGGCGATCCAGGCGTTGCGCGCCGATGCCCGGGTCGAGAGCCGGGCCTGCCCTTTGTTCGTGCCCCTGGCCGAGGAGGGCTGGACCGACAACGACGTGGCCCGCGCCACCGCCGAGACCTACCTGGGAGAGCTGCGGGAAGCGGGCGTCGACACGTTG
>CAZBZH010000516.1:0-3729 GCA_964496265.1 uncultured Acidobacteriota bacterium
TCCCGTTCGCGCTCCCGGTCACGGAAGCCGTCCCGTCCGCCGCGACGATCGCGATCCCAGGGGCGGTCGATCCGATGGGCGCGGGCGCGATCGTGGATCCGCCGGCGCGCGCCGTCGTCACGAGCCAGGGCCCGGGGCGACACACGCGGGGCGCGGGTCACGATGGCGTGGCGTCCCAGATGGGGGCGCACGTCGTTCAGATGCAGTCGGTGATGCCGGTAGTAACGATTGCCGAAGTGGCGGTAGCCGACGAAGTTCCAGCAGAGCGGGTCGTAGAAGCCCCGGCTCGACAGGCGCACGTAGGCCGGCCGGTTCCAGAAGTTGAGCGGCGCCCAACCCACGTGGAGGTTGCCGAAGGACCAGCTGACCCAGGCGCCGCCGAAGACGCGGCCCGGAGCCCAGCACCAGCCGCGGCCGGCGAGCCAGTTCCAGCGACCGTAGCGGTAGGGCGCCCAGCCCCAGGGCTCGTCGGCGACCCAGAAATATCCGCGGCGGCCGTAGTGCCAGTAGCCGTCGGTGTACGGACGCCAACCGGTGCGCACACCGCTGGGCGACCAGACCCAACCGTAGTCCTGGCTCCAGACCCACTCACCGTGGCGGGAGAGCTCGCTGTAGTGCGGCTGCACCTCGTCGGGGAGTTCTTCGTAGACCGCGCCGGGGTCGTAGCGTTCACCGTCGCGGTAAACCACATCCTGGTTGTAGGCGGTCAGGTAGCTGTCCTGGCGTCCGTCGACCCAGTCGCTGAAGTCGCTGCGGGCCAGGGTGTTGAACGGGCGGGGATCGTCGGGCAGCCGGCCGGGCAACACTTCACCCTCGTTGCCCGCGCGCACCAGTACCGAGCCGCCGGACCCGGCGATCTCGGCGACGCCGCGCCAGGAGGCGACCCGGGTCGCGCCGCGGGTCTCGACGGTGACCTCGAAGTCTCCGTCTTCCAGCAGGTAGACGGAGCTGGCCGGCGTGTCGATGCGGAATTCCCGGTTGCCGATCTCGGACTCGATCCGGACCGAGCCGCGCTCCAGCTGCAGCACGAAGTTGTCTTCGTAGGTGGCGTAGGGGGAGGGGAGTGCCAACAGCTTGAGCGCGGTATCTCGATCGACTCGGATCAGGGTGCCGCCGGCGAATTCAATCTCGATCCGTTGGTCGTAGTCGGTGACCAGGGTGTCGCCGGGGAACAGCGGGGCGTTGACCGTGCCCCGGTCGGCCTCGGCACCGGGCTCGGTCTCATCCCGCAGGATGGTCACGCCGTTCTCTTCGTAGGTGACGCGGCCGAAGTCGCCGGAGGCGTACTGGTTCTCGGGGGCTTCACCCAGATCGGAACTGGTGACGTCGTACCCGTCCCAACGGTCGCTGCGGGGGGCGTCGGCTGGCGATTGCGCCAACACGAGTCCCGGCAGCGCCAGTAGCCACAGCAGCAGGGGAATCGTTCGTCGCTTCATCGCTTACCTCCTTGGTCGCCCCCTCGGGCCGGGCGGCCGCCCTACTGAGTTGCAGGGAGCGTGCCACGGTCATTCTCCCGGTTCTGGCCGGTTTTCAGGCAGTTTGAACCCCATGGTGTCCCTTTACGGCCACATCCGCCGTCCTGTGGGGCGGACACCGGGCGCCTTGACGGCCTCAAAGGCCCGGTGCTATCGTCCCTGGCGGCGCAAGTTGCGCCTTTCCAACACCTTGCAGGGAGTAACCCCGCCTCATGGCCATCCTTCCCATCGTGCTGTTTCCCGATCCGGTGCTGCTCGAACCGACCCGGCCGGTCGGCGAGATCGACGACGAGATCCGGCAACTGGTGAGCGACATGGAAGAGACCATGTACGCGGCTCCCGGGGTCGGCCTCGCCGCCAACCAGGTGGGGGTCGGCAAACGGCTCTGCCTGGTCAACGTCACCGCCGGGGAGGACCCCTCCCAGCTGATGGTGCTGATCGACCCGGTGATCCACGAGCGTTCCGGCCAGACCGAGGTCGGCGAGGAGGGCTGCCTCTCCTTCCCCGACGTGCTGATCGACGTGCACCGCTCGCTGACCATCGAGGTCGAGGCCACCGATCTGGAAGGCAATCGCCGCCGCTGGACCGAGGAGGGCTTTACCGCCCGGGTCATCCAGCACGAGGTCGAGCACCTGGACGGCAAGGTGTTCATCGGCAATATCTCTCCGCTCAAGCGCGAGATGATCAAGCGCAAGATCAAGAAGCGTATCGAAGCGGGAGACTGGGAGTCGGCCCCGGTATCGTGAAGCTCGCCTTTCTCGGTACGCCCGCTCCGGCGGTTCCCTCGCTGCGGGCCCTGCTCGACGCGGGGCACGACGTGCGTCTGGTGGTGACCCAGCCCGATCGCGCCGTCGGCCGTTCGGGCACGCTCAAGCCGCCCCCGGTGAAACAGGCCGCTCTGGAAGCGGGGCTCGAGGTGGCGCAACCGCGCAAGGTTCGCGGCCCGAAGTTCCACGAGCGCCTGCGCGCCCTCGATCTGGATGTGTTGATCGTGGTGGCCTACGGCCGCCTCCTGCCCGGCTCGCTGCTGGACCTGACTCCCGGTGGGGCGCTCAACGTGCACTTCTCGCTCTTGCCCCGCTATCGCGGCGCGGCGCCGGTGCAGTGGGCGTTGGCCCGGGGGGAAGCGGTCACCGGAGTCACCACCATGCAGATCAACGAACAGCTCGACGAGGGAGATGTGCTGCTGCGGCGGGAGACGCCGATCGAGCCCGACGAGCACGCGCCGGCGCTGAGCCGCCGCCTGTCGGACATGGGTGCGGAGTTGATCGTCGAGACCCTCGCCGCTCTCGACGGCAACGCGGTGATTCCCGAACCCCAGGATCATTCCCTGGCCACCTTCGCGCCGGTGCTCTCGCCCGCCGACGGCGTCTGGTCCCCCGAATGGACCGCCGGCGATATCGAGGGGCGCATACGCGGCTTCGACCCCTGGCCCGGCGTCTGGGCCCGGCGCAAGCGCAAGCGGCTGCGCCTGATCGACGGTGCGGCGCTATCCGGCGTGACCACCGAGGAACCTGCGGGGACGGTGCTGGGCCTCGAAGAGGATGGGCTGCGGGTCGCCTGCGCCGGGGGCAGCGTGCTGGCCTTCCTGGGCGCGACCTCGGACTGGACCCAGCCCCAGGTGCAGCCCGACGGCCGCCGGGCCCAGTCCGCCCGGGACGCGGTCAACGGCCGGCAACTCGCTCCCGGCGATGTCCTCGAACCGGCGTAGCCCGGGAGCCCGGCGCCTGGCCTTCGACGTGCTGACGCGGGTCGAGGCCGAGGGCGCCTACGCGGGCCGCCTGCTGGATGCCGCGGCCGGGTCGCATCCCGATCCACGGGAGGCGGGGCTCGCCAGGGAGTTGACCCTCGGCGTCTTGCAGCGACGGCCGGCGCTGGATCACGCGCTGTCCGCCCATCTGCGCCGACCCTTGGAGAAGGTCGAGTTGCCGGTGCTCATCGCCCTGCGGCTCGGTGCCTACCAATTGCTCTACCTCGACCGGATCCCCGATCATGCCGCCGTCGACGGTTCGGTGCGGCTGGTCCAGGCGGCGAAGCGGCGCTCCGCTTCCGGCTTCGTCAACGGCGTGCTGCGCAATCTGGCGCGCAAAGGGGCGCGGGCCCTTCCCGCTCCGCCGGCTGCCGGCGACGTGGAGGGACTGGCCCGGTTCGAGGGGCACCCGGTCTGGTGGACCCGGCGCATGGTCGAACGTCATGGCTGGGAGCGGGCCGCCGGGCTGCTCGCCGCCGACAATGAGCCGGCGACCCTGACCCT
>CAZBZH010000517.1:0-3719 GCA_964496265.1 uncultured Acidobacteriota bacterium
CGCCAGGCGTGAACCCGGTACTCCTCGGCAGGGTCGACCCGCCAGCGGAAGGTCGCCACCCCGCCGACCCCCTCGAGCAGCGCCGGATCGTGGGAGACCCGGGCCAGCACGAACCAGGGCAGGAACGCCGGGTTGGGCCAGAACGAGGCCGCGCTCGACTTGAAGCCGCGGCTCAGTTCGCCGACCGCGTCGGCCAGCTTGCCGGGATGCTTCGCCTTGACCGCCGCGCGGGTCGCCTTGCCCGCGCCCGCCATCCGCTTGAACACCGCCCGGCGTCTCTTGCCGATCACCGAGTGCAGGGAATGGAACGGCGCCCGCATCTGAGGTTGTTCGGCGCTGCCCTCGACCAGGCGGATCGCCAGGTTCGTTCCGGGGCCGAGGCGGATCGGGACCGGCTGCAGCTCCCGCATCTTGCGCAGGAAACCTTGCTGGCTCTTACCGTGGCGGCGGAAACCGTCGGTGGCGATGAACGCGGCGAGCACCTCCCCCAGCGGGAAGCGATGCTGGAAACGGGTCGGAATCAACCCCTCGGCGTACCAGCGATGGGCGGCGGCCAGGTAGTCCGCCTCCCAATCGGCATGACTGCTGCCCAGGTTGAGGAAACGCTCGGCGGCCGCGCCCGGCAGCACCGCCTCGAGGGTGAACTGGGAGTCCAGTTCGGGCAGCGCAATGCCCGAGGCCAGGTCGCCGCCCTCGTCGGCCGCTTCCTGGGCCATGCGCTTGAACACGGCGGTGGTCACCGGACTGGCGTCGCCGGGAGCGAAACCGAGCTCGCGCAGCAAAACGTCCAGGGCAGTCACCTCGGCAGGCTGGGTCCGCTCGTCATGCCGGGTGAAACGCATGCGCAGGCCGTGACTCACCCGGCCGTAAGGCCGGTCGAGGCGCACGCCGCTGCCCGAGGCCTGGGCCTCCCACCAGACCGAAGCCTCCGAGGCCCGCAGTTTGTCGTTCTCCAGCCGCCGGGTGTAGCCGGCGGCGTAGCGCGCCTCGCGGCGGCCCCCCTGAATCGCCACCGAGGTCTCCTGCACCCGCTCGGTGCGATTGCGGCGCCGGCCTCCCAGCGAACTGAGCAGCGCCATGGTGCCGCTCCGCACCTGGCGGCTGGTGAACAGCCCCTCACGAATCCGCCAGTCAACCTCGTCGGCGTTGCCCTCGTTGGCATCCCGATCGGGAAGATCCTCGAGCACGGCGGCCAGGTCTCCGCCCCGCAGCCCGCGCAGCAGCGCCGAGCGGACCGCATCCCGCCGGGCATCGATCTCGATATCGAGCAGCGAACTCTTCTCGGTGATCCGCTCCAACTCCAGGCTCAGGGAGAAGCCGAAGGTGCCCCGCAGCCGCCCGATGCGGGCGCGCAGATCCGCCTCCATCTCCCCGCGGTCATCCAGGAAGGCTCGCAGCCGGTCGGCGAACCGCTGGACCCTTGCGATGTCCTCGGGGTCGACCTCTTCCCAGACCCGGCCGACCAAGCGCTCGACCAGCCGGCGGATGCGCGGCCGCACCGCTCGCTCGATGGCATTCTCCAGCCGCTCGGGCGTCGACGCGTTGCGCCGCAGGAAATCGACCACGTCCTCCAGGCGGGATTTCTTCTTCAGCTTGCGGAAGCGGGCCAACGCCTCCTGTTCCAGATTGTCGGCGAGATCGAGCACCTGATCGGCAGCCTCGCGGATCTGCTCCAGCTTCTTGTCCAGCTCCGTTTCCACCAGCAGCGTCTCGAAGTTCTCGCCGCTGATCGTTTCGAGCAGCTCGACCACATCCTCGGCACCCGGAGCCAGCAACGCGTCGAGATCCGGGTCCTCGGGGTCGATATCCGCCACCCGCTCCAGCGCCTCACGCAGCGGTCCGCCCTGGCGCAGGCGGGTCACGTCCAGCACCCCGGCCCAGAGGGAGCGGATACGGTCCTGCATCGCCGCGTCAAAGTCTTCCCAGGACTCGACGATCTCGCCGGCCAGCTTGACCAGCCCCTTGCGCTTGAGCGAGTTGGCGGGCCACTGCTGCCATTCGGAGTCGTCGACCCACTCCATGACCGCTTCCACCGCCTTCGCATCGAGCCGGTCCCACTCGCCGTCGGCGATCTTCTCCAGCCCCTGGAACAGATCCTCGGTGGCGTCCAGTTCGAGGATGTAGTCGAACAGCGCCTCGATCGGGCTCGCCAGGTCGTAGTCCACCTTGAGGTCGACGGTGGCGCCGATGGAGAAGCGGCGGCGGCGGGTACGCTTCATCCGCGCCCGCACCCAGCGACCGTCGATCCCGGCCAGGGTGGTCTCGGATTCGGCGTAGATCGACCAGCCCAGGCCGGCCTTGAGCGAGGCCGCCACGTGGGCCTTGACCGGCGCTTCCAGATCGCCGAACAGCTCGACGATCTCATCGAAGCGCAGTTGGGTGCCGAAGACGCCGGAGAGTCCCAGATCGAACTCCAGCCAGCCCCGGTACTGGTGCGCCTCGCCCCGATCCATCCGCCGCAGCATGCGCTCGGTGGGGCGCAGCCGCGAACCGCGGATCGTGTCCCGGAACGCCTCGATCCGCTTCTCCCCTCGGCGCACCGGGAGGAAATGGTGGTAGCGGAACTCGCCGCCCAGGGAGACATCGAGGCTCGCGCCCCCCGGACCGGGCTTGCCGTAGGGCCGCGAGACCAGCGACTGGTTGGTCTCGAGGCCGAAGCCCGCGCGCAGATGCAGTTCGGCGAAGCTGTGCCCCGCAGGCGCCATCCACTTCTCACCGGTGCCGAACAGATCCACGCCATGGTTGGGTCGATGAATCCGGGCGCCGGCGGAGCCGTTGGCCACGGGCACCACCTGGCGATCGAGGATCTCGATGGGAAAGTCCCGGTCGAAGTGCGCCTCGGACGGCAAGTCGAAGGCATCGGTGCCGACCTTCTTCGTCAGCTCCTGGACCTTCTCGACCTTCAGACGGAGTTCACGAACGCGGGCGATATCGATCGTCAGGCTCATAGTCGCTCTCGGGTTTTCGATCGTTGGGCCGGCCAGCCACCTTCGCTCCGCCGACTACACCATAGGCGTAAGGGAATGTCCAGACCGGCAAACCCGCCGGAAAACCCGCCGGAAAACGCAGCGGAAGGTCAGCGGAAACGCACTCGGGGGAAAGGGCAGAGCTTTTCGCCGAGAAGGCGCAGCCGGGCTCAGCGCGACCCGCCGCGATAGCGCTCGAGCCGCTCGCCCAGCGTCCCGGTATGTAGCTCGAACAGGTGCCGGTCGTGATCGTAGAAGTAGATCGAGCGCCCCTCACCCTCGACTCGCGGGCGCGGCGGCTCGAACTCGAGCCCGGCGGCGCGGATCTTCTCGACGTAGGCGTCGAAATCCGCCTCGTCGATCTTGAAGGCGACGTGGTTGTAGCTCTTCTCCGGCAACGGGTCTCCTTGCATCACGGCGATCCATATCCCGGCCAGTTGATAGAACGCTTCGGGACTGCGAGAGAAGGTGCGCTCGCCGCTTTCGTAGACCCGCCGGGCGCCCAGCACGTCGATCAGGATGCGCCCCATGGCGTCCAGATCGGCCACGATGAAGGTCAGATGGCTCAGGCCCTGGATCATGCGCGCCTCGTCTCAGACTCGTCGTTCCGCATCTTTTCGTTTCCCTGACGTGCCGCAACGCGGTGCAGATGCAACAGGGTTCGTCACGTCGCCCGCGTCTTGAATTCTCGCACCCCAAGCGTGCACCAGCCGGAAGTCGCTGGCAATACGCGCGATACATCCCCCGATCCAT
>CAZBZH010000518.1:0-3708 GCA_964496265.1 uncultured Acidobacteriota bacterium
GAACTCGTAATTCAGGCGCCGGATCATGCCCAGCAGGTGGTGCGCCTCGACGGCGCACAGCTGTCCCTGGGCCGGGCCCACGGCAACGATGTCAGCTTTCCCGAGGACGCCAGCCTGTCCCGTCAACACCTGGTGTTCGAGCACGACACCGACGAGGACTGGACGGTCCGCGATCTGGGGAGCAAGAACGGCACGCTGCTCAACGGCAGCCGCATCTCCTCCGCCCGCACCCTCAAGCCCGGCGACCGGATCACCGCCGGCCGGCTGAATATCCAGTTCCGGGATCCCGACGCCGCCGAGGAGGGCACGGTCTTCGTCGCCAGCGACGAAGGGGCGCTCTCGGCCACGGTGATGACCAGTCTCGAGGGGCTGCTCTCGGGGGAGGGGAGTTTCCCCACGGCGCCGCCGTTGCCGGGGCAGGAGCCGGAGAAGGTGCCCTCCGACGAGGGTGCCCGGGTGTTCAAGTCCCCGGTGGTCAGCGCGCTGATTCGCGCCGGCCGCGAACTCGCCGGCCACGACCCCCTGGATGAACTGTTCCCCAGGATCCTCGATCTCTCGATCGAGGCGGTGGGCGCCGAGCGCGGCATCTTGATGACCTTCGAGGGAACCAACCTCAAGGTGCGGGCGCGCCACGGCGAGGGGTTCGCCATCAGCACCGCCGTCCGCGACCGGGTGCTCAACGAGAAGGCCTCGGTGCTGGTGCGGGACGCCCAGAGCGATCAGGCCTTCCGCGAGCGGCTGTCGATCAGTGAGCAGCAGATCCGCACGATGATGGCGGTGCCGCTGCAGACCGACAAGGACGTGATCGGCCTGATCTACGTCGATTCCCGTTTCTTCGTCCGGGACTTCACCCCCGACGATCTCAACCTGCTGACGGTGCTGGCCAACGTGGCCGCCATCCGCATCGAGAAGTCGCGGTTGGCCGAGGTCGACAAGGAACTGGAGCAGGCGGCCAACATGCAGCGCCGCATCCTGCCTTCCCGGGCGCCCCAGATCGAGGGCTACGAGTTCGGCGGGCACAACGCGGCGTCGCTGCGGGTCGGCGGCGACTACTACGACTTCCTGACCTATCCCGACGGCCGCGTCGGCATCGTGTTGGCCGACGTGGCGGGCAAGGGCATGTCCGCGGCGCTCTTGATGAGCAACCTGCAGGCCCGGGTGCAGTTCCTGGCGGAGCTACCCCACGACAGCCTGGGCGACATGATGCACCGGCTCGATCGCAGCATCTCGGTGCACTGCCCGCGCAACCGCTTCATCACCATGTTCATGGGGCTGATCGAGCCGGCGACCGGCGTGATGACCTACTGCAACGCCGGCCACAACCCGCCCGCCCTGGTGCGTGCCGGGGGCGAGGTCGAGTGGCTCAAGGGGGGCGGGACGGTGCTCGGGATCCTGCCCGAGGTGGGCTACAGCGAGACGACCGCCACCCTGGAACCGGGGGACGTGTTGGCGCTGTTCAGTGACGGGGTGACCGAGGCTGCGCGGCCCGACGGCGAGGAGTTCGGCGAGGAACGGCTGGCGCAGATGGTGCTCGAGCGCCGGGACGTGCCGGTCGACACGCTGATCGAGGATGTGCGGGATCGAATCGACGAGTTCACCGAGGGTGCGCCGCCGGCCGACGACATCACCCTGCTGGTCAGCAAACGCCTGCCGGCCTAACCGACCTCGACCTCTTCCTCGCTCGGCACCTGGGCGGTCTCTTCCTTCAGCGTCTTGGTGAACGCCTCGGAGGCCGCCTTGGCCGCATCGCGGGATGCGTTGCGGATGGCGCCGGGCACCTTGCCCGCCTTGCCCTGGGCTCCCTTGGCCCAGCCGGCGATCGAGTCGCGGTTCTCGCTTCCGGTGCGCGGACTGCTGAGCAGGGCCACGGCGGCACCGGCGGCGGCGCCTGCCAGGAACGCGATCAGCAGGTGAGCTCCCGAGTAATCATCCTTCATCGTCGTTCTCCTTGGGTTGCTCGGCATCGTCCGGGGTGTGGTCCATCGAGGCGGCTTCCGCTTCCGCCTCGGCGGCGGCCTGGCGCTGGGCGGCGAAGGCGTGGATCGCCGCCGCGACCGCCGGCCCCACGGCGCTACCCATGGCGGAGGCGCTCTGCACCGAACGCCGGAACTTACCCACGGTTCGGGCCAGCTCGCCGGATTCCTGGACCAGCTTGCCCAGGTGTTCGGCGCCTCCGTCGAGGTTGTCGGCCAGGCGGTTGACCTTGCCGGTCACCTGGTGGATCTCGCTGACGGCCAGATCCAGACGGGGCCCGGTGCGGTCCAGCACCTGGCGCGCGCTGCGCAGGGTCAGGAACAGCTGAATCAGCACAGGGATCGCCGCGCCGACCAGAATGGCCAGCATCACAATTGCCGCTACGTTCCACGCTTCCATTTTGTGGCACCCGGGCCGGCGGATACCCGCGAAGCGCGTTCGCGGCACCGGCGATTTCGAAGATATACCCGTCGTCGTGGGCTGCCAAGAGCGATGTTCGACAACAAGGGGAGCGGGGAACATATTCGGCGCGGGAGTCTAGGAGGAGGTATCCCGCATGGCTGACATCATCTTGGTGGGTCCGGATCGCTCGTCGGTAGGCACCGTGCGCACGGCGCTGCGCGAGGACGGGCACGGCATCCGGGTCGAGGTCCCCGAGACCTGGCGGTCGTCGGAGCTCGAGGAGTCCCCCGATCTGGTCGTCGCCGTCGACGATGGCCGGATGATCGCCCGGGAGCCGTTCTGCGGGCACGCCGAGTTCGCGCCTCCGGTGCTGCTGCTCGATCCCAGCGGTAACGACCATGACTCGGTCTACTTCGAGGACCGGCTGGTCGACCGCATGTCGCTGGATAGCGACCCCGGTCCGCTGCTGGCCCGGGTGGACGCGCTGGTTCGCGCCCACCACATCCTGCGCGAAGTGCGCGGCCCGGAGACCGTCGAGGATATGGGGGTGACCGCCCGCAACCCCCAGCGTTTTCTCCGCCGGATGGTCGGGCTCCTGGGGACCCGTTTCCCGCGGCACCGCAAGCCGCTGACCCCCTATCTGGAGGTCGCCGCGTCGATCGCCGACTGGGCCGATCACCGGGATGCCTTCGAACCCGGCCACGCCGAACGGGTCGCCTCCTTCGCCGCGGTCATCGGTCATTCGATGGGGCTACCCGACGGCGAGATCAGCGACCTGCTGCACGCGGCGATGCTCCACGACATCGGCAAGGTAGCCCTTCCGATCGAGGTGCTGCGTCAACGGGGGCCGCTGGAAGAGGATCAGCGGGAGATGATGCGCACCCACCCCGCGACCGGAGCCCGGTTGCTGGAGGCGTTGGACCGGGACGACCGGGTTGCCGAGACGGTGCTCTACCACCATGAGCAGCCCAGCGGCACCGGTTACTACCACGTCGAGTCCGAGAGGATCCCGCGCACCGCGGCGATCCTCGGCGTGGCCGAGGCTTACGACGCCATGACCTCGACGATGCTCCAGGAGCCGCTGTCGAACCTGGAGGCGTTGGAGGCCCTTCGTTCCCGGCGTGGCGACAAGTGGGACGCCGACGCCGTCGACGCCCTGGCCGAAGCGCTGGCCGGCAAGCAGATCGGAAACGCCTGACCGGGTCGAGCGCCGACCGGGTCGACCGCCTGACCGGGCCCGACCGAAGTCGGGGCCCGGCCGGCTCCACGGATCAGCGGGCCGCGGTACGGTCGGTCGCGCCGAACACGATCTTGCCGCTGGCCAACTCCTCG
>CAZBZH010000519.1:0-3699 GCA_964496265.1 uncultured Acidobacteriota bacterium
CGCCTGCCCCGATGACGCCGAGATGGCGGTCATCGAGATGGGCATGAGCGCGTCGCTGGAAATCGCGGCGCTGACCGAGATGGCCCGGCCCCACGTCGGCCTGGTGACCAACGTGGGCACGGCACACCTGGAGAACTTCCGTTCGGTCGACGGCATCGCCGCGGCCAAGGGGGAGCTCTTCGCCATGCTCGGCGAAGAGGGTGTCTCGGTGGTCAACCTGGACGACGATCAGGTCCGGGTACAGGCCCTGCGCCACAAGGGCAAGCAGGTCACCTTCGGCAGCGCCTCCCACGCCGACGTCCGCCTCGAGGAGATCGAAGATCGCTTCCTTCCCGGCGCCGCGCTGACCTTCCGCCACGACGGCAAACGCCGCCGGCTCGAACTCGCCATCGGCGGCGCCCACGCGGCGCGCAACGCCCTGGCCGCCCTGGCCACGGTGGTGGCCGCCGGTGCCGACATCGATCAGGCGATGCAGGGCATGGCCCGGGTCGAGGCCAGCGCCGGCCGGGGCAAGACCCAGAAGCTCGATCAGGACATGCTGCTGATCGACGACAGCTACAACAGCAACCCGGCCGCCATGGCCTCGGTCATCGGCACCCTGGCCTCCACTCCGGTGGAGGGCCGCCGCATCCTGGTGATGGGCGACATGCTGGAACTGGGCCCCGAAAGCCCGGCGATGCACCGGGAAGTCGGCAAGGCCGCGGCCCAGGCGGGACTGGACGTGTTGTTCGCCGTGGGCAAGCTCTCGCTGCTGGCCGCCGAGACCGCCCGCCGGGCCGGCCTGCCCCAGGTTCACCATCAGCCCGACGCCCGCGACGCCGCCTCGGATCTACCGGAGTGCGTGCGTCCCGGCGACGCGATCCTGGTCAAGGGCTCCCGTTCGATGAAGCTCGAGATGGTGGTCAAGGCGCTCCAGCGGGCCTACGGGGGAGCCGCCTGATGTTCTACGAGCTGCTCTACCCGCTGCACGAACAGATCGGCGCGTTCAACGTCTTCCGCTACATCACCTTCCGCACGGCGATGGCGACGTTGACCGCCCTGCTGATGGCGCTGATGCTCGGGCCGACGTTGATCCGCCAGCTGCGTCAGTTCCAGATCGGGCAGGAGATCCGCGAGGAAGGCCCGCAGTCGCACCAGGCCAAGCGGGGCACCCCGACCATGGGCGGCCTGCTGATCATCATCGCGGTGGTGCTGCCGACGCTGCTCTGGGCCAACCTGGAGAACCGGCTGCTCTGGATCGCCATCGGCTCCACCGTGGCCTTCGGCGCGATCGGCTTCATCGACGACTACCTCAAGGTCGCCAAGAAGCACAACCTCGGGCTGACCGCCCGGCGCAAGTTCGGCCTGCAGATCGTCGTCGCCGCCGCCCTCGGCGGTGCGCTGATGTGGCTGTCCGGCGAGGGGAGCTTCGCCATGGGCGAGCAGTCGGGCACGACCCTGACGGTCCCCTTCTTCAAGCAGTTCGCACCTGAGCTGGGCTGGTGGTTCCTGCCCTTCGTCATTCTCGTGCTGACCGGAACGGTCAACGCGGTGAACTTCACCGACGGTCTCGACGGCCTGGCCATCGGCTCGGTGCTGATCGCCTCGGGCACCTTCGTGATCCTGACCTACGCCGCGGGGAACGCGATCGTCGCCGACTACCTGGGCATCGCCAACGTCAAGGGTTCCGGCGAGCTGACGGTGTTCTGCGGGTCCCTGGTCGGCGCCAGCCTCGGCTTCCTCTGGTTCAACTGCCATCCCGCCGAGGTCTTCATGGGAGATGTCGGTTCGATGGCGCTCGGTGGTGCCCTGGGCACCATCGCGATCCTGATCAAGCAGGAGATCCTGCTGATCCTGGTCGGCGGCCTGTTCGTGCTCGAGGCGCTCTCGGTCATCCTGCAGGTCGGATCGTTCAAACTTCGCGGCGTGCGCATCTTCCGCATGTCGCCCCTCCATCACCATTTCGAGCTGGCCGGCTGGAGCGAGACCAAGGTCGTGATCCGTTTCTGGATCATCGCCCTGATCTTCGCGCTGCTGTCGCTGGCGACGTTGAAACTGCGATGAGTGCCACGATGGAACGCTTCGCCGCCCGTAACCCGGAACTCAAGGACCGGGACGTTCTCGTGGTCGGCCTCGGCCGTAGCGGCGAGGCCGCGGCCTGGCTCGCGCTGTCCCGCGGAGCGCGGGTACGGGTCACCGACCACCGCCCCCTTCACGAACTGGGCGACGCGGTCGAACGGCTGCGCGAGGCCGGCGCGGAGATCCAGAGCGGCGGCGATCCCGACGAGTTGGTGCGGCGCAGCGATCTGCTGGTGGTGAGCCCCGGGGTGCCCCTGACCCTGCCGCTGTTCTCGGCGGCTCGCGCCGCCGGCGTTCCGGTGTGGGGCGAGATCGAACTCGCCGGGCGTTTCACCCAGGGACGGGTGATCGGCATCACCGGCTCCAACGGCAAGAGCACCACCACCTCGATGGTCGGCACCATCCTGCGGCGCGCCGGCATTCCCGGCGGCACCGGCGGCAACCTGGACATTCCGTTCAGCGACCTGCTGCACACCGACAGCGTCGATTCGGTCCACGCCATCGAGCTGTCCTCGTTCCAGCTGGAGAGTATCGAGCAGTTCCGCCCCGACGTGGCGATGGTGCTCAACCTGACGCCGGATCACCTCGACCGCTACCCCTCCTTCGATGCCTACGGAAGGGCCAAGGCGCGGCTGCTCGAGGTACAGCGCTCCCGGGACTTCGCGATCCTCAACGCCGACGATCCCGAGGCGCACCGCTTCGAGCAAGCGGCCCGGGGCCGGGTGTTGCGCTTCTCCACCCGTGGCGACGTGCCCGCCGGCGCCTTCGTGCGCGACGGCAAGTTGATCCTGCGCACCGACACCGGCGACGAGGCGCTGATGCCCGTCGACGCCCTGCCGGTGCCCGGCGAGCACAACGTGGCCAACGCCCTGGCCGCCGCCCTGGGCTGCCGCCTGATCGGCTGCACCAAGGAGCAGATCGTCCAGGGCCTCGAAGCCTACCGCCCGCTGGCCCACCGGCTGGAACCGCTGGGTGAGATCGACGGCGTCACCTACTTCAACGATTCCAAGGCGACCAACCTGGATTCCGCGGAGCGGGCGTTGACCTCGTTCCCGCCCCACAGCGTCCACGTGATCCTGGGAGGCAAGGACAAGGGCGCCGACTGGCCGGCGCTGGCCACCGCCGTCGTGCGGCATGCGTTGAGCGTGCTGCTGGTCGGCGAAGCCGCGCCCGCGATCCGCGACGCCCTGGGCATGCTCGACGTCGACGTGGTCGAGGCGGGCACCATCGAGGCCGCGGTGCGCGAAGGCGCCCAGCGTGCGGAACCGGGTGAGGTCGTGCTGCTCTCGCCGGGCTGCGCCTCCTTCGACCAGTACCCGAACTTCATGGCCCGCGGGGACGCGTTCAAGCGCGCGGTGCGGGCACTCAACGGGGAGGGCCTGCATGCCTAGGCGTATGGCCCACGACCCCTGGCTGTTCTTCACCGCCGCGTTCCTGGTGCTGGCCGGGCTGTTCATGGTCGGCAGCGCCGCGCAGTACGAGGCGGTGCGCGACAGCGGCGGCCCGGCGCACCTGATGAAGCAGGCGGTCCACATCGCCGTCGGCGGTATCGCCTTCCTCATCGGGCTGTTCGTGCCCTACACCCGCTGGAACCAACGCTGGATCGCCCTGAGCGCGGTCGGTGTCAGCGCCGTATTGCTG
>CAZBZH010000520.1:0-3687 GCA_964496265.1 uncultured Acidobacteriota bacterium
CAGAGACCGGCCTGGATGACGCACTCGAGGGGCTGATAGGGGGGCGAAGGGGAGAGGGTCGGATGGCCCGGGCGCAGGACCTCCCAGGCCTCCTCGGCGGCGGGATGGCCCCAGTGGCCGTTGACCGCGCCCAGGATCGCCACCCGGTTGGCCGTGGCCCGCAGGCCGGCTTCTCTCAGCCGGGCCGCCAGGTCCTCGGTGCTCGGTTTCTCCTTGCTCATACCCTTCATGCTAGTAGGAACAGATCCTTCTTGCAAATGATTCCGATGTAGAAAGAAATCCTGACTAGGGCGATTTTCCGGCCTGAACCGTGGCAGGCGGGGCCCGGGCCCCGCCGCCGGGCGACTGCTAGAATCGAGGGTCTTACCCCTTGAGAGCCCGTAAACGGAGGTTTCCCGGCATGAAGTTCGACAACGCGTTCATCCCCTATGGCGGCTACTGGAGCACCCCTTTCACCAAGTGGCAGGGCAGCCTCTCCAACAGCCACGCCGTCGAACTGGCCGCCCAGGCCGGCCGCAAGTGGATGGCTACCCGGGATCTCTCCCCCGAGCACTTCGACAGCGTGCTGCTGGGCATGACCGTGCCCCAGAAGAGCACCCTCTACGGCGCCCCCTGGCTGGCCGCGATGCTGGGCAACGACAAGGTCACCGGTACCGCCATCGCCCAGGCCTGCGCCACCGGCGCCCGCACCCTGGCGGTCTCCGGCGCCGAGGTCACCCTCGGGAACAGCCACACCTCGCTGGCCGTGACCGCCGACCGTTGCTCCAACGGGCCGCACATCTACTACCCGAACCCGGCCGGCCCCGGCGGCACCGGCAGCAAGGAAGACTGGGTCATGGACAGCTTCGGCTTCGACCCCTACGCCCGGAACTCGATGCTGCAAACCGCCGAGAACGTCGCCTCGGAAGCGGGAATCACCCGCGAGGAGCAGGACCACTGCGCCCTGGTGCGGTTCAACCAGTACCAGGAGGCCCTGGCCGACGATCGCGCCTTCCAGAAGCGCTACATGCTGACCCCCTTCGAGGTGATGGACCGCAAGGGTCGCAAGGTGCTGGCCTCGGTCGAGACCGATGAGGGTGTGTTCCCGACCACCGCCGAGGGGCTGGCCAAGCTGCGGCCGGTGATGCCCGAAGGCACGGTGACCTTCGGCAGCCAGACCCATCCCGCCGACGGCAACTGCGGCATGATCGTCACCGGCAAGGACAAGGCCGCCGAACTGTCCAAGGATGCGTCGGTCCCGGTGCAGCTCCTCTCCTACGCCGAGGCGCGCACCCAGAAGGGCTACATGGCCAAGGCCACGGTGCCCGCGGCAAAGCTGGCCCTCGAACGGGCAGGCATCGAGGTCGGCGAGGCCAAGGCGATCAAGACCCACAACCCCTTCGCCGTCAACGACGTGTTCATGGCCAAGGAGATGGGCCTCGAGATCGAGAGCTTCAACAACTACGGCTCGTCGCTGGTCTTCGGTCATCCCCAGGGACCGACCGGCATGCGGCTGATCATCGAGCTGATCGAGGAGCTGGCGATCAAGGGTGGCGGACACGGCCTGTTCGTCGGCTGCGCCGCCGGAGACACCTCGGCCGCGGTGGTGGTCAAGGTCGGCTAGTTGCCCCGAGCCGGGCTCGCCCGGCAGGCGCTCCGGCAAAACCGAACCCACAAAACGAACCGGCCGCTAACCGGCGGCCGGCCCGTTCGTTTGAGACTGCGCAATACGCTGCTCAAACGAGGGGGGTTCGGTATGTTCGACGTGTCCCGCCGGGCGGTCTACGCCATCTGCTGTTTCGTCTTCCTGTCGGGAGCCATCGCCTGCGGCGTCCAGACGAGCCCGCAACAACCGGAAGCCTCCGCCCGAACTCTCGATACCGAACGGCTGACGCGACGGATCGACGAGACCGTCGAACGGGTGATGCGCGAGCGCAACCTCCCCGGCGCCGCCGTGGTGGTTGTCCAGCGCGGCCGCACGGTCCTCAGCCGCGGCTACGGCGTGGCCGACGTCGAGACCGGGCGCGCGGTCGACACCGACCGCACCCTGTTCCGCATCGGCTCGATCACCAAGGCGCTGACCGCGCTCGCGGTGACCCGCCTGGTCGACCAGGGGCGCCTGAGCTTCGACGATGACGTGTCGACCTGGATCGACGACCTGGAGCTGCAGGGCTCCTTCGACGAACCGGTGCGGGTGCGGCACCTGGTGACCCACACCGCCGCCTTCGACCAGATCGGGGTCGGCAGGCAGCTCGGCGGCTTTGAATACCCCTTGCCTACCCGGCAAGCCGCCCGCCCTCCCCTGGCCGAGTTCCTCCGCGGCAACCTGCGGCGCACCGACGAACCGGGGCGCTTCATGCGCTACGACACCTACGGCATCGTGCTGGCCGGGCTGCTGCTGGAGAAGGTCACCGGCAAGACCTACGACCAGGCGATGAAGGAGCTGGTCTTCGATCCGGCGGGCATGAGCCGCAGCTCCGTCGAGGTGACTCCTGAACTGGAGCCCGACCTGGCGCTGGGCTACGGCTTCGGCGACGGCGGCTACGCGCCGCAGCACTACGAGGTCTACCTGACCACGCCCGCCTCCTCGATCGACGCGACGCCGGCGGACATGGGGCGCCTGCTCGAGGCGCTGACGTCCGACGGAGCCAACGAACACGGCCGGCTGCTCAGTGCCGCAGCGGCGCGAGCCGTGGGACAGCCCCAGTTCCGGCCGCATCCCGAGTTCCCCGGCATCACCCACGGCTTCTGGGAACGCCCCCTCGGCCGGCGCGCGGACGGCTCCGCCGGTTTCTCGGTGGAGCATGGGGGCGGCATGCTCGGCTTCACCTCCAGGCTGGCGCTGCTGCCCGAACTGGAGGCCGGCTTCTTCGTCACGACCAACCGGGACTGGGAAGCGGGGGGTGGCGACGTGGAGATCACCGGCGCCGTCGGCGACGTGATCGTCGAGGAGCTACTGGGCGCCCTGGAGCAGGCGCCGCTTTCCCGCCCTGAGGGACACGGCGGCGACCTCGAACAGTACGCCGGCAACTACGTCAACGGCGTGTACTGCCGCACCTGCAGCGACGAGGAGTTCCGGATGGGCGGCTGGCCGATGCGCCGGCCCCAGAGCGTCGCGGTCGACGGCGAGGCGTTGGTCTTCGGCGAGGCGCGCTACCTTCCGGCGGGTGACGACATCTTCGTGAGGGAGGACGGGTTGCAGCGGCTCAGCTTCGGCCGTGGCGGAGACCGCCAGGTTGCCTTCCTGGTCGAATCCGACGGTCCGGTCACCCTGGAGAAGCTGCGCTAGCGGATCGCGCTCCGCCGGCTCACGACGTTTCGTCGGAACGCTGGATCACCCCCGGGAGAGCGCCGCCAGCGCTTGCTCGTGCAGCAGCCCGTTGCTGCTCAGCAGCTGTCGCCCGTAGATATCCCGCCGGCCGTCGAGCGTGGTGGCCTTGCCCCCGGCCTCCTCGACGATCACCTGCACCGCCGCGATGTCCCAGGGGGCGACCACCGGATCGAGAGCGACCTCGCCGGAGCCCTCGGCGACGAGCATGTGTTGGTAGAAGTCGCCGAATCCGCGCATGCGATCGGCGCCCGCCCCGAGCTCGAAGTACGCCCGGGGCGGCCCGGGCTCGCCGGCGGACCCGCTGTCGCCGTGAAACAGCTGGGCGTCGGCGAGGTCGGCGATGCCCGAGACCTGCAGCCGGCGCTCGCCGCGCCAGG
>CAZBZH010000521.1:0-2467 GCA_964496265.1 uncultured Acidobacteriota bacterium
CGATCAACCCGGTTCGGGAGCTCTAACATCCGGGCGGCGAGGCGTTAGTCGGCGCCGGCCACCGCGGCCTTGCGCAGCACCAGTTGGTAGCAACCCTGACGCACCCGTTCACGGAAGGTCTCGTCGACGCGGACGGCGGCGAAGCTCTCGGCCACCTCGTCCAGGGTGTAGATCCCCGAGCGTGGCGAGAGGCGCGCCATCAGTCGGCGGAAGGCTCCCGGCGTCGCCTGGTCGAACCAGATCATGTGTCCACCCGGCCGCAGGACCCGGGAGATCTCGCCGACCGCCTTGCGCCAGCGGGGCAGATGTTGAAAAAGGTTCTGCGCCACGATCAGGTCGAAGGAGTCGTCGTCGAAGGACAGTTCGGTGGCGTCCTCCACCGAGAAGCGCAGCCGGCTGTGGATCGGGTTCTGGCGCCGGGCCCATTCGATCTGCGCCGGATCGACATCCGCCGCGACCACGTTGAACCCGTGGGCCTGGGACAGGTAGCCGGAGACCCGGCCGTCGCCGCAGCCGAGCTCCAGTACGTCCTCGATGGTCTCGCCCGCCAGGGACTGCAGACGCGCATCGAGACGCTCGATGTGGTCCAGTCGTTTTCTTCCCATGGCATCCCCTCCGGCTGCCCCGAACACAGACGGTGCAAACCCGATTTGATTAGCAGCGGAGGGCGAGGGAATGGCGGTTTCCGGCAAAACCGGCGGGATCAGGGCAGTTCGGGGGCTCGAAAGGGCGCCAGCTCAGGCTGCGCCGGGCCCGGTGGCTCCGGGGTGCGGCCGGTGGTCTTGTCCCACAGCCAGGGCAGCAGATAGCGTCGAAGCCAGCGCCCCTCGGCAGCCAGTCGCCGCGCGAGGCCCGCGGCCGGCCGGACATCGGGAGGTTCCTTCCAGCTGTCGTCGACCCCTGCGATTCCCAGGGTGTCGGCCAGGGCCTGGGCGATGCGGCTGTGGCCCGCGCCGTTGGCGTGCAGCCGGTCCTCGCTCCAGAAGCGCTCGTCGACCGCGAAGGCGTAGGCATCGAAGTCGATCAACAGCGTGCCGGTTTCCGCGCAGACCTGGTGGAGCAGATGGTTGAGGGTGCGGATGCGCCCTTCGACCAACCTTGCGGCGGGCATCAGCGGCGTGAGCACCGGCAGCGTGAAGCTGATCACCGCGACCCCTTCGCGGCGAAACGGTTGCTGGAGCGCCAGCAGGTCCCGCCGCAAGCGATCGGGCTCGAAGCGCCGGGCGAGGACGTCGTTGGTACCGGAGAACAGGGTGACCAGGTCGGGCTGCATCTCCCGGGCGGGTGCGAGCTGGCTCTCGAGGATTTCCCGGGTGGACCGTCCGCGGACGCCCAGGTTGGCGTACTGCAGCGGCTCGAGACCCTGCGCTTCCCGCGAAGCCTGGATGTGGGCCGCGAGTCTGCGAGACCAGCCGATGAAGCGGCCGTCGGGGCCCCGGTCGTCGACCCCTTCGGTCGAGCTGTCGCCGATCGCCACGTAGCGGGCGAAGGGTGGCGAGGTCTTTTCGACGGCGGGGGACATCGGCCCAGTCAAGCAGAGATCGTCCCCGGGATCCAGCGGCGGAAACCGCCGGCGAGTCGTAGAATCCAGCCCATCATGAACGACATCACCCGTATGACCCCCGAAGCGTTCTGCGCCTTCCTGCGCGAGCGGAACATCGCCCGGTTCTATCTGATCTGGAACGAGGAACAACAGCGGGTGCTGCCGTCGCATCCCGAACTGGAGCCGCTGGCCGCGTTGCTCCAGGGTGATGCCCGGGACTTCGACCGGCATGAAGGGGTGTTCGTCCAGCTCGGGCAGGAGACCGGCACGCTCCAGGGTGCCTTCGTGCACCGGACCTGCCGCGGTCAGGCCGCCGGCGGCGTGCGCTTCTGGACCTACGACACCGTGGAGGACTATCTGCGGGACGGCCTGCGGCTGGCCCGGGGCATGACCCAGAAGAACGCCCTGGCCGGGCTCTGGTGGGGCGGCGGCAAGGGGGTGATGGCCCGGGGCACCGGCGCCGATGCCTCCGATCCCGGCGTGCGCCGCCGGATCTACGAGGAGTACGGCGAGTTGATGACCGGCCTCAACGGTTGCTACGTCACCGCCGAGGATGTCGGCACGTCGGTCGAGGACATGGCGGCGATCTTCTCGCGCACCCGGTTTACCACCTGCATCCCCGCGAGCCTGGGAGGGAGCGGCAACCCGTCGGTGCCCACCGCCCGGGGCGTCGTGCGCGGCATGGAGGCGGCGCTGGCCCATCGGGGGCTCGGCAGCCTGGAGGGCAAGAGCATTGCGATCCAGGGGCTGGGGCATGTGGGCGGACCGCTGGTCGGGTTTCTCCACCAGCGCGGGGTGGCCCGGATCGTCGGCAGCGACATCGATCCGGGCTGCGGCGAACGGCTGCGCGCGGCGTATCCCGCTCTCGACCTTGAGGTACGGATCGTCGAGCGGGGGGACTGCTCTCTGTTCGGCGAGCCGGTC
>CAZBZH010000521.1:2477-3676 GCA_964496265.1 uncultured Acidobacteriota bacterium
GCCCAACGCCACCGGGGCCGTGTTGGGTGAGAAGACCATCCCGGACATCGCGGCGAAGATCGTCTGCGGCGCGGCCAATAACCAGCTCGAAGATCCCGAAGCGGACGATCGCCGGCTGCAGGAACGCGGCATTCTCTACATGCCCGACTTCCTGGTGAATCGCATGGGCATCGTCAACTGCGCCGACGAGCAGTCGGGGAGGATCGAGCCCGATCCGGTGTTCGAGCGGCATCTCGGCGACGACTGGGACAACAGCATCTACAACCTGTCTCTCGAGGTGCTGAACGAAGCCGAGCGCAGCGGGGCGACCCCGCACCGGATTGCGCTGAAGCTGGCCGAGGAGCGTTCCATGGAGCACCACCCGCTCCACGGTCACCGCAGCAAGCTGATCATCGAGGGATTGGCCCGCTCCGGCTGGGCCGACGGCGAGCCCCGGGTCTGAGTTTTGTCCGAACGGCGCCCGATAATCTAAATTCTTGACCTTTTCTCCCGGGCCGGGGTAGGGTCATCCCTGTTGCCGCCAGCGCATGGGGGGGCCATCGCGGCGGATCCATCTGTCCCGCTCTGCCGAGTCGGTGCGTGCCGCATCGGGCATGTGCCCATCGATTGCCGGGCCGCGATCCGCGAGGCGGCGAGCAGGGGGACCCATGAAAACTCAGTCACGGCCGGGAGCCGCGCTCCTGGTCACGTCCATATTGGGGTGCGCGCTGTGGGCCGCCAGTGCCGCGGCCGCCCCGCCGGCGGAGGTGCTGAACGTCCAGTTCAGCGACAGCTCGACCCTGAACTGGGACGCCACCCTCGCCGCCGAGGACTACAACGTCTACCGCGGTCTGCTCAGTGACCTGAAGCTGGGCAACCCACCGCGCTGCCACGCCGACGAGGTGGTCGGCACCAGCGTCGTGTCGTCGGCCGACCCCGAGGTCGGCCAGGTCTACCTCTATCTGCTGTCGGCCGAAAACGCGACCGACGAGGAGGGGACCCTGGGTACCGACTCCAACGCGGTTGAGCGGGAGTCCTTCGGCAAGTGCGACGCGGTGATGTTCCACCATGTGCTGCAGCGATTGGGATACGGCTGGAGCGAATGGGGGCGGGACCGCCTACAGACGCTGGGTTTCACCGCGTACCGCGACGAGCAACTCGACCCGCTGTCGATCGACGAGAGCGGCGACTCCCGGGCGCAGCTGTGGACCCGCTGGGAT
>CAZBZH010000522.1:0-3670 GCA_964496265.1 uncultured Acidobacteriota bacterium
GCGGCCATCCGGTAGCGGCGGTCGATCGGGCTCTGAGTCAGCTCCACCACCTGAACCTTGGAGAAACGGGCGGCCAGCACCCGGCGGCTCCACCAACCGCTGCGGTAGGCCACGAACTGCTCGCCTACCGCCCAGTTCATCCGCCGGTAGGCCGGCGGAGCGGTCCCCAGCAGCAGCGCCGTCACGGCGACCCATACGGGGATCGCCTGCCAGCCGAGACCGTAGATCGCCGGAGCCAGCGGCACCAGCGCGAAGAAGAAGCGGCGCCGCATCACCCGGCGCAGCCCCTTGGGAGCCAGCGCCTGCCAGTCCAGCCCCTCGAGCTCGATCTCCGGCTGGATCTCCCGCAGCACCGCCGGGAGCTGATCCATCCGCACCAGAGGCGCGATCAACTGGCGGTTCACGTCGGGACCTTCGCCGTCTTCCTCGGACCCGCCCGCCCCGGCGGTCTCGACCCGGACCTCGGCGCGTCCGAACCAGCGATGCAACAACGATCGACGGATCTGGATCAACTGCACCCGGTTGCGGGGCACCGTCGCCGAGATGCGGGTGAACAGGCCGTAGGAGGTGCGCAGGTCGTCCCCGGCCCGGGTCAGGGTGAAGCCGTGGAACTTGATCACCGCCCAGGCCACCGAGAAAACCCGCAACAGGGTCAGGGCCGCCAGGATCAACCCGACCCAGGAGCTGATCATCACCGCCGGTGACGCCAGGTAGTCGGGCATCACCCGGCTGAGCAGGTCCCGGCTCAGATCCTCGGACCAGCGCGCCACGTCGCTCCAGGAATCCTGAGCGTAGGACCAGGGTCCGGGCACGAGGCCCATGTAGCTCGCCTGCCACCACAGACCGAAGGCGGCGGCAACCAGCGCCATGCCCCGGTTGGAGATGAAACCGTAGACCGCCAGGTCCCGGAGACCCAGGGAGAGCACCCCGTGACGGCGTTCCTGCTGGAGCGGCACGGCAAGCGGGTCGGCCGAACGCGCTGCGGCCGGATCCGCCGTACCGGGCAGTCCGGAAAGGGAAGCTCCCGCGCCCTCGACGGCGGCACCGACTCCTTTTTCGCCGGCCCTTTCTTCGCCGGCCCCCTCGGAGCCCGCTGCCCCCTCCATCACCGCCAGGCGTTTCTGACGGAAGACCTGCCCGCGCAACTCCTCGACCGCGTCGAGAGAGAGCACCTTCATGTTCGCCTCGGGCTCCTGCCCGCCGGCGGTCTCGATCCGCACCTCGGCCACCCGGAACAGACGGTGGATCGGGTTCTGCGAGGTGTCGATGTTCTGGATGCGGGTGTAGGGCACGTGGCGTTCGTTGCGGGTCAACACACCCTCACGAATCACCAGCTCATGTTCGCCCATCCAGTAGCGGAAGGTGAAGAAGCGCACCAGCGACATGGCGATGACCGGCACGACGAAGATGCCGAACAACGCCTCGTAGTTGTTTCCCCGGGAGAGGAACAGCACGAGGATCGCGGGAACCAGCAGGCGCCAGACCGCCGAGAGCGCCGCCAACAGCGGCGAGAGGATGTGCAGCCGGCGTCCCGATCCTTCGGGTAGGGACTCAGACGGCATCGCCGCCGCCTCCCTCGGCGATCAGGTGATCGCGAATCGCGTAGGCATCCTTCTCGGTCAGGCCCGACAGGGAGATCGAGGCGTGCTCGGTGCCGGCGGTGTAGATCACCAGGGTCGCGATGCCGTAGCTGCGCTCGATCGGTCCGCGATTGACGTCGGTGTGCTGCACCCGGGAACGGGGCACCTGCATCACCGAGCGCCAGACCACGCCCCGGCGAATCTCGATGCGGTCGTCGTCGACCCGGAAGAAGGTGTGGCGGTAGCGCAGCCTGGGCCATGCGAAGGCCCACACGCCGAGCAGCAGGACGAAACCCAACCAGATCCCGGGAGGCAGCAGGCTCCACAGCCCGGGGGTGGCGCCGCCGAAGATCAGCGAGATCACCACGATGAAGCTGATCAGGGAGAACACGCCGGCGGTGATCGCCGTGCCGATGCGCCAGGCCGGGATCGCCCGCGGGTCGAGCTTGTGATCCTCGCCGTCGAGGACGCCGGGCAGAGCGGTGCCAGCTTCCGCCGCCGCGGGAACCGGGGCGGGAGCGGTCTCTTCCGGCGGAGTTGGCGTGTGGTCGTTCAAGACGGGCAGTCTACGCCGCCGAGCCTCGGAGCTTCAAGCTGAGGTGGGTGGCCCCGTTCGAGAGGCCCGGAACCGCAATCAGTGACTGGTCATCATCTGGTCGAGCTTGACCGAGTCGTTGTCGCTCTGGGGGTAGAAGATACCGCCGCAGACCGTGGTCTCGCTCTGGGAGGTCAGGCGCATCACCACCACGTCCCCCTTGATCGCCAGATTGCCGATGCGCAGCACCACGTTGTCCAGATTGGTGCCGATTCCGAGGCCGGGCAGCTCGTGTTCGAGCTCGAAGGAGATGCCGCCGACGCTGACGTCGCGGACACGCATCCGGCACTGGTGGTCGCAGGGACGCGGGTAGCCGAACTCGATCCAGGCCTCGGACGCATCGAATTCGAAGCGGGGGTGCTGGCGGCGTTCCTTGCGTGCTGGCTGCATCTCGTACTCTCCGTCGTGTCCCTGGACGCAATATGGGGCCCGGGCACAGGGGAGGCACGCAGGCACAAGCCGACAACCCGGAAAGGGCCGCGAAACTGGCCACTTTTTCCGTTATTCCAGTCGTTTTTCGCGAATCCGGACCTGCTCCAGGACCCGTTTCCGGCCCCGATCAGCGCCCCAGCAGCTTGTCGATCGCATCCTGGGAGATCGGGTGGTAGCGCTCCCGGGCCTGGTCGTAGATCTCGTCGGCGAAGGCCTTGCCCTCGTCGGTCTTGACCAGGGCGCCGTACAGGGTGCGCAGGTACCAGGCCCGGCCGACCTCCAGCAGGAAGGCCTCGATCCTCGGGTAGGCCGGCTGGTAGTTCGACTTGATCGCCCGCTCGTACCAGCGGAAACGGATGTGCGGGTTGCCCGCATCGGTGAAGCCGAAGGCCTCGTCCAGTTCGGCCAATCGCTCCGCCGAGATGTCCGCCGGCAGGTCGCGAATGAACTTCAGGGTCTGAAGTGCCGGCCACTCGGCGATCGGCAGACTCGCGGTGGCGATGTCTCCGGCCAGCCAGCCCTCCAGCGCCGCCTGCACCGCATCGAGCGCCGCGGTGTTGATCTCGGGCATCGAGGGCAACCCCGGGCCGTAGACCCAGGCGTCGATATCGACCTTCTCGGCGATCGACGGATCCTTGGCGATCAACTCCTCGTTCATGTACTCGAGGAACTTCTCGGTGGTCATCGACTGGAAGGCGAACTTGTCGAAGTAGCCGGCGAGGAACGGATCGAAGGCCTCGCGCCCCGCGGCCTCTTCGAGGGTGCGCAGGAACAGGTAACCCTTGGTGTAGGGCGGGCCGCTGGGAATCGCCTCGGGATCCCGGCCGGCCAGCTCGGGGCGCAGCCGGGTGTCCGGGTTGTCCTCACCCAGGCTCTCCAGATCCTCGAGCAGGTCGTAGACGTCCAGCTTGACCCGGGCCTCGGCGAAGTCCTTGCCGTAAACCCGCTCGACGATTCGCGCCTCGAAGTAGGTGGTGAACCCCTCGTTGAGCCAGAAGTCCGCCCAGGTCGCGTTGGTCACCAGGTTGCCCGACCAGGAATGGGCCAGCTCGTGGGCGATCAG
>CAZBZH010000523.1:0-1023 GCA_964496265.1 uncultured Acidobacteriota bacterium
TCGATGAAGCCTTAAAATATGCCCTTGAGTTGAAAGAGCTTTCCTGCCAGGCCAACTCCATACTCGCGGGCACCTCGCCGATCGTCCGGGTCGCTCCATCGCGACCGGGCGTGCCTCGCTAAATTAAGGCAAAAAGAAGGCCGGGCAAGGGCCCGGCCGGGGGGAACAGAGGGGAATCGAAGGAAATGAGAGCCGGCGACACCCCGGGGGGATAGTGGGCGGGATCACCGGGGCACCGCCGGTCTCAACTTGTCAGATCTTGGGTCAGGCCCCGGCAGCCACCTGGGCCAGCTTGTTGCTTCTCCGCGAGGTGGCCAGCGCCGACAGCAGGTCGGAGCGCCGGAGCTTCTGGATCGCCTCGACCTCGATCTGGCGCACCCGCTCCCGGGAGAGGCCGATGATGCGGCCGACTTCCTCGAGGGTGTGGGTCGTGTCGTTGCCGATGCCGAAGCGCAGGCGCACGATGCGCTCTTCCCGTTCACTCAGCGAGCTGAGGGGGGCCTCGAGCTTCTCGCGCAGTTCCCGCGCTTCGCTGCTCTCGACCTGGAGCGCGGCCTTGGGATCCTTGATCGTCTCGAGCAGCCCGTGGCCGTTCTCGGCGCGGGAAAGGTCATCGAAGCTCAGCGGTTCACTGACGAGGCTGTTGATTTCCTCGACCTGGTCCTTGGGCATCTTGAGCCAGCGGGCGATCTCGATGTTGGTCGGGCGGCGGCCCAGATCCTGGCCGAGTTCGCGAGTGGCGCGCACGATCTTCTTGCGGCGCTCGTTGAGATGGACCGGAATGCGAATGGTGCGGCGCTTGTCGGCCAGGCCGCGGTCGATCGCCTGACGGATCCACCAGTAGGCGTAAGTCGAGAACTTGATGCCGCGATCGTGTTCGAACTTTTCCACCGCCTTCATCAGGCCCAGGTTTCCGTCCTGTACCAGATCCGACAGCGGGAGACCGCGGTTCAGATACTGCTTGGCGATATGAACGACCAGACGCAGGTTGGCGACGATCATCGCCTCGCGAGCATTGTCCAG
>CAZBZH010000523.1:1033-3663 GCA_964496265.1 uncultured Acidobacteriota bacterium
CTCCCGGCGGATGGCCAGGGAGCGCTTGCGCAGCGACGGCTCGGAAGCCTCCTGGGAGCGGAAGCGGCGGTAGACATCTTCCACGTGGTCGAAGGGCCAGTCGGTTCCCTTCTCGGGCAACTCGGCGCCGGCGAGCAGAGATTCCCGCACGCCGCGGGGGAGTCGCTTCAGTTGGGCGGCCATGCCCTCGCGGGCGGCGCGCAGTTCACCGGCGAGCCGAACCTCTTCGGAGGCATCGATCAGCGAGTGGCGACCCATGTCGCGCAGGTACAGCTTGAGCACCTGCTCACCACTCTCCTCGCTGCCGGAGCGCCGCTCCTGCTTCTTCTCGGGCGTGGTCTTCGGGCGGACCGAAGCGGGGAAGCCTCCCCGGGTCTTTTCTGGATTAGGCCAGTGATGCATCGCGAACTCCTCGAGCCCTCTGGAGTTGATCTACACCACGGAATATATCTGTACAAAAGCTGGATGTCAAGGTTTTGTCCAAGATATAGATCTGCCGTATGGGGTCCATAGGCTGGATAGATGGCGCTTCTCAGGTTCCTCGGCGGAAAAACGGCCCGGGGGCGGAAAAACAGGCTGTTCAGGAAGCCGCGACGACCATCCACAGCGCCAGAAAGCTGCGAAGGGTCCAGGCCACGGTGCGCACCCAGTTGGACAGGACCAGCTTCCGATGGGCCCTCTTGTCGAACCCTTGCAACAGCCGCTGGTGGTTGGGCATCTGGGCCAGCCAGGTACTGATCCAGATCACGAACAGCAGCCCCAGGCCGCCGAGCGCCAGTCCCGTGGACACTCCCGGAGGGGGGAACCACGCAATCCAGCCGCCGGCGGCAGCTTCCAGCAGCATCGGAGGGCCGACCACGAGGCCGGTTCGCCGCATGTGCTCCGCCTGATACGCCTCGTAGCCGGATCCGACCCGGCCGAACAGCGGGTAGTGAACCACCTGCACGAACCAGATCAGACCGGTCATGAACAGGGTCGCCGCGGCGTGCATGTAGAGAACCGGTTGCATCCCAACCCTCCTTGGACAGGAACCGGAGATTCCTGAAGATGCCCCGTTTGCCCGGTGCATGTCCAATCTCAATCCTGGAAAAACTTGGACAGAGGGATTAGTCTCCCAGGCACATGAGCACCGATCCGAAACACCCGATCCAGGTCGTCGTCCGGCGGACCGGTCTGACCGCAGACGTGATCCGCGTCTGGGAACGCCGGTACAACGCCGTGGAGCCGCGCCGCTCCGACACCAACCGTCGTCTCTACAGCGACGCCGATGTCGAGCGACTGCGTCTGCTGCGCAAGGCGACCCTCTCGGGCCGGCGGATCGGCGACGTGGCCGAGTACAGCGACGATGAGTTGCGCCGGCTGACCGCCGATGACGCCGAGGCGGAAGCGCTGGCACCCCGCCCGTCGGGAAAACGCAACGACGTTTCGGTGCAGGCTCATCACGACGCGTGTCTCGCCGCGGTCCGCGCCCTGGATGGAGACGGCCTGCAGCAGGCGCTCTCCAACGCCGCGGTGACGCTGGCGACTCCGGTACTGCTCGAGCGCCTGCTGATGCCCTTGCTGCGGGAGATCGGCGATCTGTGGCGCGAGGGCACTCTCCGCGTGGCCCACGAGCATCTGGCTTCGGCGATCGTGCGGTCGTTCCTCGGTGCACTCAAGAACCGCGGAACCGCGGGCGTCGCCGCCGACAGCGGCCCGGAGGTGGTGGTGACCACCCCGGCCGGGCAGATTCACGAACTCGGTGCGCTGATGGTCGCGGTGACCGCGTCCCTCGACGGGTGGCGGGTGACCTACCTGGGTCTCAACCTGCCTGCCGAGGAGATCGCCGCCGCGGTGCGCGGCCGGGACTGCAAGGCTCTGGCGATGAGCGTGGTGTACCCCGCCGACGATCCGCAGTTGGTCGTCGAGTTGCGGCGACTGCGCGATCTGTTGCCCGAGGGGCTGCCGATGATCGTCGGTGGTTCGGCGGCCCACGGCTACGGTCAAGTGCTCGGCGAGGTCGGCGCGACGGTGCGCGAGGACATGCAGGCGTTCCGCCGCGAGCTCGAATCGATCCGCTTCGGGCGCTGATTCAACCCTCGGGCAATCCGACCGAAAAGGTTTTCGAGAAGGGTTTGACGGACTCGGCCGGCGTGTTCTATCTTCCCGTCGCCCCGAATTCCCGAGGAGAGTTCCGAGTCATGACTGCGTTCTCCGCCGAACAGAAAGCGCTAATGCGAGCGAGTCGCAATAGCGTTCTCCGTCGGGGTTCGGGAACGCGGTTGAGCTGGTCTCCTTTTGGATCCATTGATGCGAACGAATCGCAAGAAGATTGCGAGGGCAGCCGGCTCGTGAGGCGCTGTCCTTGGGGGCTTAGCTGCGACCGGATCGCACCTGGCGAATCCCGCGGCGGTTCGATCTCAGTGGTTTGTTGCCCTTACATGCGAACGATTCGCAAATGCATGCTGCCCGCTTCCCGCCGTGCCTTCGCGGCGTCTCAGCTTCCTGATTGTTTGAATCCCCTCGAGGCCGATCTCCATGCGGCCGGTTGGAGTCCCCGATGAAGTTCCCCAAGGCCCTCCTCCAGATCGCCACGCTCCTGCTCCTGGCACCCACCACGTCGTTCGCCGAGAGCGCGCAGGACGCCGCGG
>CAZBZH010000524.1:0-3652 GCA_964496265.1 uncultured Acidobacteriota bacterium
TGCCGCCGGTGATCGCCACCACCACTTCACGGCCCATGATCTGGCGCTTGTGGTGCGCGTCGCCGTTGTCCTCGCCGGTGCGGTTGTGCTGGTAGCGGGCGGGGTCGTGGGGCGCCAGCTCCTCGAGCCACTTCTTGTAGTCCTGGTGCAGGCCGGGCTCGTCGTCGTTGATGAACACGCTGGCGGTGATGTGCATGGCGTTGACCAGGCAGAGCCCCTCGCGCACACCGCTCTCCCGCACGATGTCGGCGACCTCGGGGGTGATGTTGCGGAAGCCCATGCGGGCATCGATGTTGAAGGTCAGGTGCTCGGTCTTCGATTTCACGGGGTCCTCCGGCCAAACGGCAGGCGATCATCTGCGGTCTTGCTCTCGAACGGGCGCCAGTATAAACGGGGCGGATGCTCGACGGAGAGGCGATCGGCGGACCGGCCTGCTCGCCTACACGCCTACCTTCCTACACGCCGAGAAGGAACAACAGACCGATCCCGCCCAGCACGATCAGCGAAAGCCCGAGTCCGAAGCGGCCGGGGAGGGTGCGCCAGGACATGGCGCCGGCGAGCAGGGCGACGCCGAAACCGAGGATCAGGATACTACCGCTCATCTCTTCCGAGACCGCGCCGGCGACGACGGCGAGGATCAGGGTCGCCACACCCCCTGCCGCACTGAGCCAACCCAGCCATCGACGACCGTCGGGCGTGGAGACCTCGGGAGGTGCGGACACGCCCGGTGAGGGGACGGCGGCGCCCGATGAGGGGGCAGCAGCGCCGAAGTTGTCGGGCGGATCCAGCTCCCCCAGGGCAGCCGTCATCACCGCACCCGAGATCGTCGAACCACCGGCCTGGGCCGACACCTCCCAGGCCTGTTCGCGGAGCGCGTCGATGACGTTCTCCACCTCGGACCTGTCGCGGCCTGCCGCGGCCATTGCCCCGCGAACGCGGTCGAGATAGTCGGCCAGCAGCCGTTCAGCCTCGGGTGTCATCGCTCGGGTCATCGGCTCCCCTTCCCCGGCCTGGCCAGCAAACGGCCCATCTCTTCGTTGAGGGCTTCCCAGTAGACACGCATCTGCGCCAGCCGGCTCCGTCCCGCGACGGTCAACGCGTAGTAGCGGCGCCGCGGGCCATCGGGCGAGTCCACCACCCGCACCTTGAGGAAGCGATCCTTGGTCAGGCGAGCGAGCACCGGGTAGACCGTGCTCTCGGTAAAGGCCAGGGCCTCGATCTTCTGCAGATCCTTGACGATGCCGTAGCCGTAGCCCTCGGAGTCCTCGAGCACGGCGAGGACACAGAGTTCGACGGTTCCCTTGCGCATCTGCGCGATCCAGCGTTCAGACATCGTTTGCGGTGTCCTCTGCAAGAAAAACTTGCCTGGAACCAGCTACCACGTAAAACATAGTACCACCAAGCACTTACTGCACCGAGGACCGTCCGGGCCCGCCGGAACCGCGGAATTCGGGCTTGCACCCCACTACTATGCAACGCACAGTAGTGGCGTGCAACGCCGATTTCCCGATCGTGCCCAGGAGGTCTCCCGATGATTCACGCCGACCCGATCTCGCAGCGGCGCCTGCCCGCCGCCCTGCTGTGGACCACCTTGCTCTGGACCGCCCTGCTCGGCGTGGTCAGCACGGCACTCGCCGACGATCCGACCGCCCCGTCGATCCCCCGTCTCCCCGCGGGCCAGCAGCTCTGCATCCTGCCTCACGGCTACTTCGAGCCTCCCGCGGCCGGGACCGAGAGCAGCCTCGACGCCGCGCTGGCGCTGGCCATCGACCGGGGCATGACCACCGCCTCCTTCGAGTTCGACTGGCCCGAGTTCGAGCGCAGCCCCGAGACATACGACCTTCCCTGGTTCGAGGCTCAATTGCAGCAATGGCAGGCCCGGGGCATCACCCACTTCTACGTCAACGTCAGCGCCATCAGCATCGGTTCGGTCACAGGCCCGTCGGATCTGGTCGACCCCGATTCGCCCACCGGCTACATCGACGGCCGCCACGTCGACGATCCGCTGATCGTCGGCCGCTTCACCCAGATGCTCGACCAACTGATCCCGCCGTTCCTCGCTCGCCAGGGGTTTGCCCTGTCGATCGGCAACGAACTCAACGTGTACCTGGCGGAGAACCCCGACGAGGCGGACCACTTCGTCAACTTCGTCGCCCAGGTGCGGCAACACGTCCACGATACCTATGACGGACTTCCGGTAGGCGTGATCCTGACCCGGCAGGCCGGCCTCGACGCCGAGCCCTGGCAGGGGCCGATCGTCCGCAACAGTGACTACGCCGGCTACAACTACTACGGCACCGATGAACTCAGCGCGGGCCTGGAAGAACAGGTCCTGCGTTCCGAGCTCCGCACGTTGATCGCCACGGCCCAGGGCAAGCCGCTGCTGATTCAGGAGCTGGGCGTACACACCGCACTGAGCCTGGGCATCAGCGAAGAGGATCAGGCACAGACCGCTGCCTGGATGCTCGACGAGTTGCTGCGACACCGGGACACGGTGCGCTGGGTCTCCTGGTTCAAGATGACCGACTTCAGTCAGCCCTTCGCCGATGCCTTCGGCGAGCTGCTGCTCGAGGAGGGAACACCCCTCTGGTGGGTCAACATCTACAAGACGGTGCTGCGCGGGATGGGGGTCTGTAGCTACGACACCGGTCAGTGCCGACCCTCCTTCGACCGGATGATCGATGGCCTCGACCGCAACGCCCTGACCGTCGACGACCTGCGCTGGGTGGACCGGCAAACCCTGCAGTGGTCCGCTGGCGCCATCGCCCTCAGCTTCGACGTGGCCCGGGGAGAGCTCACCCGCCTGCGCGAAGACGGCGGGACCACCGGGGCGTTGGCCCAGGCCTGCTCCCAACTCCCGGGCACTTACGTCGACCCGGCTCTACCGGCGCCGGGGGACGGCTTCTACTACCTGGTGCGCGGCCGCGGCCCGGATCTGAACGGATCCTGGGGTAACGGGCCCCGGGAAGACGACACCACGGTCTGCCAATAGGGGCGTAACGGGGGGATTTTCCGCCCGAATCGGTCCTGTTGTCCCTCCGGGAGCCGGAACCTATATTCGCCTCGTTCCAGGCCGGGCGATCCCGGCCGTGGTGTGTCCACGACGGACGAGGCGGAGAGGTTGACCATGCGACGTAACCAACGAGGCGAAGGCAAACTGGGCTTCATCATCGCCCTGGCGGTGTTGATCGGCGGTATCTACGCCGGCGCGCAGGTCATCCCGGTGCGCATTACCGGCTACGACTTCAAGGATCACATCCGCGAAGAGGTCCGGCGCGCGGCGGCCCACGGCAAGATGGGCAAGATCCGCGAGAGCATCCTGGAGAAGGCCGACGAGCTGCGCATCCCGATCGACAAGAAGAAGGGTCTCGAAATCAAGAAGACCAAGAGCGAGTTGATCGTGACCGCCGAGTACCGGGTCGAGGTCGATCTGAAGGTCTACACCTACGTGTACAACTTCAAGGCCGACGAACGCGCCCCGCTGTTCTAGCGCTCCACTCCGGCTCGCCCGGCGGGGTTCCCGCCTCCCCGACAGTTCGAACGACGACCGCCGGTCAAACCGGCCAGGCCGTCCCCTGCGAGCGGACCACCTGTCCGCCCAGCACTACCGTGCCGATGCGGGACACCCCGAAGCGGTAGACCAGGTGGTAGC
>CAZBZH010000525.1:0-3652 GCA_964496265.1 uncultured Acidobacteriota bacterium
CGGTTCTCCAGCTTCGCCGCCGGCATCTGAATCTGCGACATCAGGAAGCCGTAGTGCCGGGCGGTCTGATCGGCCCGGGTGTCGATGGTCACGCCGCCGCCGTGGCCCGAATCCCCCTGAAGGTGCAGCAGGATCGGCTGCTTCTGTCCCTTGTCGGCGTCGGCCCAGCGCACGGCCGCCGCGAACTTGCGGGCGTGGACCGGGTCGGTGCGGGCGTCGTTGAGGCTGCCGGTCACCAGGATCGCCGGGTAGTCGGTGCCCTCCTCGACCGCGTGATAGGGGGAGTACTCGAGGATGTGCGGGAACATCTCCGGGTCGTCGGCGTTGCCGTACTCCTCACTCCAGATGTTGGCCAGGCCGAAGTGGTGGTAGCGCACCATGTCGGTCAGCGGCACCTGGCAGAGCACCGCCTCGAATAGTTCCGGACGCTGGGTCACCGCGGCGCTGACCAGCAGGCCGCCGTTGGAGCCGCCGCTGATCGCCAGCCGCTCCGACGCGGTGTAGCCCTTGTCGACCAGGTACTCCGCCGCGGCGATGAAGTCGTCGAACACATTCTGCTTCTGGTCGCGCATGCCCGCCTCATGCCAGGCCTGGCCGTACTCGCCGCCGCCCCGCAGGTTGGGGATGGCGACGCCGCCGCCGGACTCGACCCACACCGCGTAGCCGGTGGAGAAACGCGGGGTCATCGAGACGTTGAAGCCGCCGTAGCCGGTCAGCAGGAATGGCGTCGAGCCGTCCTTCGGGGCGTCCTTGTGCCGCACGATGAACATGCTGACCTCGGTGCCGTCCTTGGACGGGTACCAGACCTGGTCGACGACGATGTCCGAGACGTCGATCTTGATCGGCGACTCCTTGTACAGGGTCAGCTCCCGGTCCTTGGCGCTGTACTGGTAGGTGGTCGAGGGGTGGGCGAAGCTGCTGAAGCCGACCCAGACCTCGGGCTTGGACCAGTAGCCGCTGACTCCCGCGGTGCCGACGGTGGGCAGCTCCATGTCGTGGAGTTTCTCCCCGTCGATGTCGCGCACCTCGATCTTGGTCGTGGCGTTGTGCTGGTAGGTCAGGTAGAGGTGTCCCGCGATGCCGCTGATGCTCGACAGCTTGTCCGAGGCCTCGGGGATCATCTCGCGCCAGTGCTCACGCCCCGGCTTGTCGGTGGTGGTGGTCATCACCCGGTAGTTCGGGGCGTCGTGGTTGGTGCGGATGAAGATCCGGTCCTCGACCATGGTGGCCAGGTACTCGTTCTGCATGTCGGTGGTCAGCGCCACCGGCTTGGCGTTCTTGCGGGTCAGGTCCTTGATCCAGATTGACTGGGCGTTGAACGCGTAGCGATACATCATCAGCCAGCGGCCGTCTTCGCTGACGCCGGCGAAGTGGAAGTGCTCCTTGACCTCGGGATCGTCGAGGACCAGCTCATCCTGCTCGGCGGGGGTTCCCAGTTTGTGGAAGTAGACCCGGTTCCAGTAGAACTCCTCGCCGGCCGCGACCTCGCCGGGAAGCGGGTTGGCCGAGTAGTAGAACCCGGAGTTGTCGTGGTGCCAGGAGGCGCCCCGCTGCTTCCAGCCCCGCAGGGTGTCGGGCAGGATCTCGCCGGTCTCGGTGTTCATCACCCGGATGACCGGGTTCTCGTCGCCGGCGTTGGCCTTGCCGAAGGCGATGTACTTGCCGTCGGGGGATGGGTTGAAGCCGGTCAGGGTCTCGGTCTCGCCCCAGGTGTTGGGATCGAGCACGACCCGGGTCTCACCGGTCTTGGTGTCGCGCATGTGCTGCACCCACTTGTCCTGGTCCGCCTTCTTGGTCGAGAAGAACTCGCAGTCGGCGAGCAGGCAGGGGTTCGGCGTCGACTCGTCGTCATAGCGCCACAGTTCCTGGAAGCGTTGGTACAGCACGTCCCGTACCGGCAACGCCGAGGTGTACTCCTCGAAGGTGGCGTTGCGCTCCTTGTCCCAGCTGGCGACCTCGGCGGCATCCGCCTGTTCCATCCAGCGGTAAGGATCGGCGACCTCGACGCCGTGGAGGGTGTCCACGTGGTCCGAACGGTTCGCCGGCGGATCCCACTCCACCTGCGGCATTTCGAAGGTGGGGGCTGCGTCGCCGCCGCCGCAACCTGCGATCAGCAGGAGGGTTGCGAGCAGACCGAGGGCATTGAGGGTAGGGGACTTCATGGACGTTTCCTCCGGATTGCGTTGGCCTAGCAACCCTTTATACGCGAGTTTTGGCCGGGGGGTTAGACCCTACGGCAACCGGGTCAGACCTGGCGGTAGCGGAAGCAGCCGGTGGTGTGGTCGTTGACCATGCCGGTGGCCTGCATGAAGGCGTAGCAGATGGTCGAGCCCACGAAGCGGAAGCCTCGCTTTTTGAGTGCTTTGCTCATGGCGTCCGACTCGGCGGTGGTCGCCGGAACCTGCCCCATCTGCTTCCAGCGATTGCGCTTCGGCTTGCCGCCGACGAAGTCCCAGATGTAGGCGTCGAAGCTGCCGAACTCCTTCTGGACCTCGAGGAACAGCTTCGCGTTCTGGATCGACGACTCGACCTTGAGCCGGTTGCGCACGATGCCCGGATCGGCCAGCAGCCGCTCGATGTCCGCCTTGCCGAAGCGCGCGACCTTCTTCGGATCGAAGCGCTTGTAGACCTTGCGGTAGTGGGGGCGCTTCTTGAGGATCGTGTCCCAGCTCAGACCGGCCTGGGCCCCCTCGAGAATGAGGAATTCGAAGAGTAGGCGGTCATCGTGGAGCGGGGATCCCCACTCTTCGTCGTGGTAGGCCACCGCCAGCGGGTTCCTGGCCCAGTCGCAACGCTTTTTTCCGTCTTCATGCAGGGTGGCCATGGTCGCTTTCCTCGGCCTGCTTCGAACGGGCCAGTCTCGAGCGTTTGCGATAGATATGGCTGCGGTAGAGGGCGCGCAGGATCGCCACGCCGACGAGGATCCACCAGCCCCAGCGCACCAGCGGATTGCCGGGGGAGAAGTCCCGCACGATCAGGGCGGCGATCACCGCGAGGACAGCGACAAGCCATGCCGAGGCGACCCCGAGGACCTGCTGGTAGGGATCGAACTTGCGTGGGCTCACTCGGCGTCCACGCTGCGGTCGAGCCAGCTGAGAATCGGCGCCACGTTGAACCAGAAGCGCCGGGGTTCCGGATCCTCCCCCTCGACGTCGCTGGGAATCGGATCCTCGTTGACGGTGACCAGTTCGTAGGTGGCGCCATCCTGCTGGACCAGCCCGCGGGTGTGCACGGTATAGCCCATGGTCGCCAGCACCCGGGGCGGTTCGCCGGTGGTCACGACCCGGAAGGCGGTCTCGGGGGTCATGCCGTCGCCGCTGTCCAGGATCGCGCTCAGGTTACGGGGCGGGATCGAGCGGTGCACCGTTGCGCGGATGCTGTCCCGGCTCTGCAGGTAGGCCTTCTCGCAGGCCCGCTGCCAGTCCGGTTCGATCCAGTAGCGGTCGAGCTGCAGCCGGCAGAGCGACGCGGCCTCGGTAAAGCGCCGCTGTTCGATGGCGCCGTTGAGCGCGATCAGGGCGTTCTGGAAGCCGGTGCTGCGGCCGAGGTAGGGGTTGTAGGTCTCGTGCCGAGACCAGGCCGAGCGCAGCGCCTGGAAGTCGACCTCGGCCGGGGCGTTCAGCATGCCGGCGAAGAGTTGCTCGTAGCGTTG
>CAZBZH010000526.1:0-3650 GCA_964496265.1 uncultured Acidobacteriota bacterium
GGATGCTCGCGGCTGTCGAAGCGCTTGGCGGTGGTGTTCTCCGTTTCGTCGCCCAGCAGGATCCAGCCGAAGTTGCGCAGGTTGCGAACCCGGGCGCGGCCCATGTCGAGGAGCATCTCGGCGGAGCGGAAGCTGTAGAAGCCGTCGCCGCCGACGATGGCGGTGGCGCTGGGCTCCGCATCGAAGTCGCCACCGGGCGTATCCCAGGTGGCGGCGTCCCAGAAGGTGTGGGTCCAGGTCGCATCGCCGGGCATCGCCTCGGTGCCGGTGCCCTCGGGGCCCGGAGCGTCGGACAGCCCTTCGCCCCAGGGTTGGGTCAGCCGATGCAGGGTCATCGGGGTGTCGCCGGCGATCGTCCGCGACATGTGGAGCTCCAGGCGGACGTCGGTGATCCGCGCGCCGGCGGGCAGCACGCCGGGCGAAGGCAGCTCGAAGCGCAGCAGAGCCCGGCGGCGGGGGCCGAACAGGATCTTGCCGGCGAACAGGTGTTGACCGGCTCCGTTACTGAAGCTCGGAGCCTCCTCGAACAGGCTGTTGTCCTGCACGGGTTGGAGCACCAGCGTCTGGGCCAGCGCCGGAGCGGCGAAGGCGGCCAGGATGATCAGCGTGATGGCGGCGGTGAGCTGGAAGCGGCGGATGGTCCCGGACATCGGAGTCTCTCCTCAGGGGGTGTTCTCAGCGGAAAAGGCCCGGACCGGCGGGTGCCGATCCGGGCCCGAGTGCCGGACGCCGCTAACTTACCGGGATTGCCCCGGGTTGCCAAGCGTGGACGGGCTAGCGCCCCTTGCCGGACTCGACGGTCACGCCGTGGCGGCGCTGGAGATCGCTGTCGTTGAGGTGCCGCTGGATCGTCTGGACGATATCCCGCATGTCCTCACCGGCGCGCTCGGCGTAGGCGTCGAGCAGCTGGTCGATGCGGTAGAGCTCGGAGTAGCTCAGGGTCGTCTCGCCGCGGACCACCAGTTCTTCGAGGTTGGTCGCCATGTCGGCCAGCAGCTTGGCCGTGTCCCAGGCCAGGCTCGGGTTGCGGGCGGCGATGCCCATCGCCTCGTCGGAAATACGGTAGTACATCTGGATCATCTCGCGTCCCTCCGGCGTCTTGTCCATCACCTGGTCCCGGAAGCGGTGTCCCAGGGTCAGCAGGCTCGGGTCGGTGCCCAGTTCTTCACGGGCCATCTCTTCGGTTTCGGTGTAGAGGCATTCCTGCACGCAGCTGACGAAGTTCAGCGACAGGTTCAGCGCGTCCAGCACATGGTCGATGTGGTTGGCGTAGCCGACGCTTCCGCCGCCGGCCCAGTGCAGTCCGACCACCTGGGTGTCGAACCCGGGCTCGGCGCTGAGCAGGGCGGAACCGGAGTCGCCTCCCTTGGTCACGCCGCCGTCGATCATTTCCCACTCGATCTGTTGCTTCATCTCGAGGGCGCCGCAGCAGAAGCCGCCGTCGGCCGGGCCCGGGACATCGACACTGACGTCCACGGCGACGATCCGGCCGGAGACGTCACCGGTGGTGCGGCTGCTGCGCCGGACCAGATCGCCGGGGAGTGGCGTGCCGGCGAAGGCCTGGGCCCAGCCGATATCCCGGAAGGCGTTGGAGGTCTGTTCGACGGTGCTGGCCACCTTGGTGGCGTCGGTCAGGTTGTTGCTGGAGTTGCACGAGGGCGCCGCGTTGCCGCTGACGGTACCAATCACGTCACAATCTCCGGCCGAAATACAGGAGTTCGAGGGGGTGTCCTGCCAGCCGGGATGGACCCACAGGGCGCCCGGGGCGTTGAGGCTGCAGCTGTGCTTGTTCTGGTTGCAGTGGGAGTTGGTGACGAACACCAGCTCACCGGTTCCCAGATCACAGGCCTTGAAGCCGAGGGTGCAGGCTCCGGCGCCGGTCTGGCTCGAGGGGCTCGCCGAGTTGCCCATTTCCACCGGCAGCGGCAGGCGGTTGGCGTGGCAGGCGCTGCCCACGCCGCAGGCGGGATAGCCGTCCTGGATCGAGATCGGTTCCCGGGGCGTGATCTGGATCGGAATGCCCTGCAATTGGGCCGGAAGCTCGGGAATCGGCTGGTTCTTGTCGACCAGCACGTTGAACACCAGTTGATCGCCCTGGCGGCCGATGCCGAATCCGATCACGCCGGGGAGGTCCCGCACCGAGAGCTCGGCCTGGGGGCGTAGCTCCCGCAGGCGCTCCAGGTCGGTGTAGAGCAGTTCCCGGTCGACGCCGCCGGATTGGAGGCGCTGGATCGGGGGTTCGGCCGAGTAGAGCTGGCCGGCGGCGAGCACCGCGGCGACGGAGAGGAGGACAAATCCGGCTACCAGGGACCGGGGGGAGTACTTGCGTTGCATGAGAGGCTCCTGCGAATCTTTGAAAGAGTTGATTGACGATTCGCGGGACAGGTGCCGTTTCCGCAGCGGGCGTTACAGGCGGCGAGCGATTTTTCTCGGGGTAGACTCGGAGCATGCTCAAGTTGCCGGCAGCCATTCTGATCACGATGCTCTGGGCGGCCTCAGGGCCGCTCTGGGCGGGCTCCGCCGAGAGCGAGTGGAGGCAGTGGCGCGGGCCGCTGGGCACCGGTGCCGCGCCGGACGCGAACCCTCCGGTGACCTGGAGCGAGAAGCAGCACGTCCGCTTCAAGGCGGAGCTCCCGGGGCTCGGGCACTCGACGCCGGTGATCGCCGGCAAACGGATCATCCTCACCGCGGCGGTGCCCCACGGCGAACCGCTGGATCCGCCCTCCGCCGCCCACGATCACGTCCACGACCACGGCGCCCACGACAACATGGACCCGACCCGCAAGATGCGGTTCGTGGTGATGGCCTTCGATCGCCGCAGCGGCAAGCGACTCTGGACCACGACAGTGCGGGACGCCCAGCCCCACGAGGCGACCCACGTGACCGGCAGTTGGGCCTCCGCCTCACCGGTGACCGACGGCAAGCGGATCTTCGCCTCCTTCGGCTCCGCCGGCGTCTACGCCCTGGACATGCAGGGCAAGGTGCTGTGGGAGAAGGACCTCGGCGACATGCGCACCCGCCACGAGCACGGCGAAGGCAGTTCGCCGGCGTTGTGGGGCAAGACCCTGGTGATCAACTGGGACCACCAGGGTGCGTCGTTCCTCGCCGCGCTGGATACGCGCAGCGGCAAGGAGCGCTGGCGGGTGCCCCGGGACGAGATGACCTCCTGGTCCAGTCCGCTGATCGTGGAACACGGCGGCCGCCGCCAGGTCATCGTTGCGGCTACCGGCAAGGTCCGGGGCTACGACCTGGAAGACGGCCGCCTGATCTGGGAGTGCGGCGGCCTGTCCCGCAACGTGGTGGCGACGCCGGTGGCGGCGGACGGGATCGTCTACGTCGGCAACAGCTACGACTGGCAGGCGCTGCTGGCGATCCGGCTGGACCGGGCCAGGGGGGATATCACCGGCAAGCCCGCGGTGATCTGGTCGCTGGACAAACACACGCCCTACGTCCCGTCGCCGGTCCTGACCCGAGACGCGCTCTGTTTCATCAAACATCTGTCGGGCGTGCTGAGTTGCGTCGATCCGGCCAGCGGCCGGCCTCACTGGGGGCCCAAGCGCCTTCCGGGGGTCCGGCAGGTGTTCGCCTCACCGCTGGCTGCCGGCGGGCGCCTTTACGTCGCCGATCGCAACGGCGTGGTCAGCGTGGTG
>CAZBZH010000527.1:0-3620 GCA_964496265.1 uncultured Acidobacteriota bacterium
CCGACCACGACGATCTTGAAGAATCCTGTCTCCCGCTGTTCCCGGTCGGGACCCTCACCCGGCTGGGGCAGCACGAAGCGATTGAGCAATGCCCGGGTTGGCGGGAACGCGACTCCGGCCATGAAGCCGGTCAGGCCGGCGGTGGCGCTGACCGCGCGCAGGTATCCCGCCGGTCCCCGTCCGGTGCCGATCGCCTCCCGGTAGCGCAGCTCCCGGCCGTAGGCGTCGCCGTTCAGGGCGTTGCTGCGGTGCACGATCTTCTCGTCGACGGCGGCCATCACGTAGGGAGCGGTCCAGGCGCCCAGGTCCTCATCCCACGCCGGCCCTCGTTGGGTCTCTTGCCGGGGGCGTTTGCCGGTGTCCGGTGTGATCGAGTAGGGGTTGGCCAGGATCCGGCGGATGCTGCGGTCCTGCTTCACCTCCTCGAAGACGTGCAGCAGGCTGGCCACGGTGCCGCCGCTGAAGGTCCCTTTGATCCGGCGGACCAGGTACTTGATCTCGTCGCAGGTGCGGCCGTGGCGCTCCTGCATCGCCCGGCTCGCCAGCCGGCAGCCCAGATCCGCCGGGATCGAATCGAAGCCGCAGCAGTGGACCAGCCGGGCGCCGGATCGCCGCGCGGTCTCCTCGTGGCGATCGATCATCCGCCGAACCCACTGGATCTCCCCGGTGATATCCGCGTAGTGGGTGCCCTGTTCGGCGCAGGCCGCGACCAGGGTGTCTCCGTAGCGGGCGAAGGGGCCGACGGTCGAGCAGACCACCGCGGTCTTCCGCACCATCCTGGCGAGAGACTCGGCGTCGTGGCTATCGGCGATCAGCAGGGGAATAGCGGAGTTCCCTTCGCCGAGCTCCTCGCGCACCTGCTCCAGCTTGCCGGCGTTGCGGCCGGCCATCGCCCAGCGCAGTGCGCTCCCCGGCGGGAACCGCTCGAGCAGGTGCTCGGCGACCAGCCGGCCGGTGAAACCGCTGGCGCCCCAGACCACCACGTCGAAATCGCGGGGTGCGCCGACGGTCAACTCAGGCGCTCCGGGGCAGCAGCATGATCTTCTGCCAGACCTTGCGGGCGAGTCCGTTGGTCAGGGTCTCCAGTTCGGTGACCGCGGCGACCGCCTCGGGGTCGTCGAACTCCTGGACGTAGCAGAAGCCGACCTTGCTCACGAGGCTCAACAGTTCCGACGCGTAGTCCAGATAGCGGCCCAGGTCGTAGGGGCTCATGCTGCGCGTGGGGCTGTGGGCGGTGGCGGCGCCGCCTTCGACCAGCAGCACCGTCGGGTCCTTGGTCAACTGGTGCATGTCGATCACATGAGCCAGCGAGCGCAGCCGGTTGATTGATTCGATGACCCGGCGCCGTTTGCGCCGGTTCTCCAGGGAGAACAGGAACACCACCGCGGCGCCGATCAGGATCACGTCGTTGAAGATCGATTCGACGAGCCCCACCAGTTCGGTCAGGGTCAGCCCCTCGTGCCCCAACTCGGTGGTCGCCAGGCCGATGCCGAGCACCAGCAATACCGCGGTGATGAAGAAGATGACCCCACCTCGCAGGAGCCAGTTGGGGCGCTCGATGTAGCGCAGATCGCTCTCGACGGTCGCGGCGATGTTCTCCAGCTCGCCGGCGACCGCCAGCAGCCCGGCGCCGGGGAAGCGATCTTCGATACGCTGCCCCAACTTGCGAATGGTCGCCAGCACCTTGGCCCGGTCGAGGCTGTCGCGAATCGGGGTGCTCACGGTCTACGTCGGCTCACGCTGCGAACCCTCCTGGTCCGCAGCAGTCTGCCACAGATCGAACGTCGCTCGACGGTTTAGCCGGCGTCTCCCAGCGGTTGCCGCGTCAACTGCCGGGCGCGCAACTCGGCACCGATCAGCAGCCCCAGCGCCAGGGTCGCGCCGGCGGTGATCGTGACCCAGACCGGGTCGGTGTCGAGGCCCTTGACCAGGATCCAGGTGGTGTCGAAGGCAATGATGCCGATCATGGCCAGGGCGTGGAGCCGCGGGGCGCGGCCGGCGATGCGGGTGCCGACGTAGCCACCCAGCACGGCGGAGGCGACGCTGACCACGGCTGCCAGGGCCAGCACCGCGCCGGTGGATTCCCGCCAGGTCACCCCTCCGAGGGCCATGTCGACCACGGTGATCATCACGACGACGATGACGAAGTAGGCGCCGATCACGCCGGCAGCGCTGCGGCAGAGAGACCATAAAGTGCGCATCTGGGGCATTCCTCCGGGAAGGCTGGACGGATTCCGATTTCCCCGGTAGATACGTTGGGACGGGGGCGCGGTTTCCGCGATCCGCCCCGTGCGGAATAGGTCCGCCGCTCAGGAGGTTTTCGAGGACATGGAATTCCTCAAGAAGAACCGAATCCCGCTGGCAATCGTCTTTTTAGTCGTGGTGGCCTGGAGCTTTCTCCGCACCCCGGCCACGCCGATCGCCTCGGTGGAAGAACTGGACGCGCGCCTTTCCACCGGCCGCCCCGTGGTGTTGGAGTTCTTCGCCAACACGTGAATGGCCTGCCTCGTGGCCAAGCCCATCGTGAATGGGATCGAGAAGGATCTGAAGGGAACGGCGGAGGTGATCCGCCTCAATCTGCTGGGAGATGTCGGCCAGCAAGCGGCGCGGCGTTACCGGGTATCCAGTGTGCCGGCAACGGTGCTGATCGCCCCCGACGGCGAGGTGGCGCTCCGCCAGATCGGCATGCCCGACCGGGGAGCGTTCGTCGCCCGCGCACAGGCCTACTGACTCGGGCGATTGACCGGAAACACGACCGGGCCCCCTGGAGCGATTCCGCTTCCCCGGTTGCAGACGGTCCGATAGGCTGGTCGGACACGTATCCGGCCAGATCGACATCGAGGTGCACCAGCAGCGATACCTGACGGAAGCGGCGGGCAACAAAGGGGGAGCCATGCTTCAAATCGCGATGTTCTTGTGGATCTCGGCGGCAGCGGTCTCGACCGATGCGGCGGAACCGGCCCTCGACTTCGAACAGCGGGCGGTCACGGCCGACACCAGGGTCCTGACCCTGGAGAACCGGGTCGCGGCACAACAGGCCGTCGATCGGATGTATCGGAGCTTCACCGTCGGCGCGGTCGGCGCGCTGGATCCGGCGCAGGCCGAGCGGCGAGCCCGTGATCGGGTGATCGAAGACCTGCGGCTCAGTCTCGTCCTGGCCGATCAGTGGGGCGTCGCGGTCACCGCTGCCGCCCTGCAGGCTGAACTCGAACGTATCGCCCGGGATACCCGCATGCCGGCCCGGCTCGACGCGATCTACGGTGCTCTCGACCGGGATCCGGTGTTGGTCCGCGAGGTGTTCGCCCGCTCGGTTCTGGTGCGGCGCCTGGCGCGTCGCTTCTTCCGTGCCGACAGCCGGCTGCAGGCCTACGACTGGGACACCTGGTGGTCCGCGGCGCGAGGCCGCTACGAGCCCGAGGCCGCGACGAAGGCCGCCTCGACCCTGGCGCCGCTGCCTACCCCGCGCACATTGGGGGAATCGGCCGAAGCCGCGGCGTGCGCACCCGACGATACCTGGACCGAGAGCAGCCTCGACGACCATCCCGACCCACGCCATGCCCACACCGCGGTGTGGATCGGCAGCCGGATGATCGTCTGGGGCGGCAGCGTCCACAACGACG
>CAZBZH010000528.1:0-3620 GCA_964496265.1 uncultured Acidobacteriota bacterium
GCCGCGGCGAAGCCGGCCATCCGTTCGGCCTCGATGGTCGCCGCGGCCTTCTGCTTGGCCCCGCTGCCGGCGAGATCCTGGTAGCGGGTCAGCGAGCGGGTCAGGAACTCCTCGGCCAGCCGTGCCGGCTCATAGCCCCGTCGTTCCGAGTCGATCAGGAAGGCGGCGACCATGGTGTCGAGCTCGATGCCCACCAGGGGCATCTCCGCCCGGCGCAGGGTGTGCAGCGCGACCTTGGCGTCGTGGACCACCTTGCCCACGGCGCTGTCGGCCATCAGCGGCGCCAGGTGTTTGCGCAGGGTGTCCAGGTCGAGTTGACCGGGTACGCCGAGGTAGTCGTGCCCCAGGGGCACGTAGGCCGGCTCTCCCTGACCCGGAGCCAGGGCCACGCCGATCAGGGTCGACTGGAACGGAGAGCCCTCGATCCGCACCGAGACGGCAAAACGGCCGGCCTCCCGGCAATCGGCGACCAGCGCCTCGAGCGCGGCCTCATCGAGCACCGTGCGTACATTCTCTTCCGCCGCCTCGGCGGCCGGGGACCCCGCGGCATCCCCTGCCGCGCCGGCGCCCTCTCCCGCGGCTCCGCCCCCGGCCTCATCGCCGGCGGCCACTGCCGCTTCCATCTCTTCCGCCAGGTTCTTGAAGCCCAGGTGACCGAACAGGGTCGCGACCTTGTCGGTGTCCGGCGATCCCATTCGCACCGCGTCGGGGTCGAAGTCCACCGGCGCGTCGACACGCAGCACCGCCAGTTCCCGGCTCATCCGCGCGTCGGCGGCGTGTTCGTGAAGCGCGAACCAGATGCGGCGGGAGCTCTTGGGGTCGAGCCCCTTGAGCAACTTCTTCAGCTCCTTGACCGCCTTGGCCGCGTCCTTGCCCGCGACGCCGTCAACCGAACCGGGCAACCCCGCGGCCTGAAGCGCGTCCCGGGCGGCGCTGAAGCGTTCCTTCATCCCGTCGTCGACTTCCAGCTCGATCAACGCTCCCAGCGCCTCGTCCAGCGCGGCGCCGTCCCGGCCCAGCGCCGCTGCCGCTTCCGGCGCCACCGGATCGGCCCCCTTGAAGGGAGCCATCCCCTCGAGCATGCGGTCCTTGGTCTCGTAGACCGTGACGAAGGCGCCCGCCCGGGTCAGCACCGGCTCGACGCCGCCGTAGAGCGCCACCACCGACTTGGCGGTCTTCTCGCCGACTCCGGGAACCCCCGGAATGTTGTCGACCGAGTCCCCCATCAAGCCCAGCACGTCGGCGACCTGCTCGGGCTTCACGCCGAAGCTGTCGACGACTCCATCCGGATCGAGCTTCAGATTCTTGGTCGGGTTGAGCACCTGCACGCCGTCGCCGACCAGCTGCAGCAGATCCTTGTCGGCGGCGACGACCATCACCTCGTGGCCCGCCTCCCGGGCCTGCTGGGTCAGGGTCGCGATCAGGTCGTCTGCCTCGAAACCGGCCAGCTCCAGCACCGGGATGCGGTAGGCCTCGCAGACCTGCTTGGCGTAGGGCAGCTGCCGGGTCAGATCCTCGGGCGCCGGCGGCCGGTTGGCCTTGTACTCGGCGTAGGCGTCGTGACGGAAGGTGCCGCCGGACAGATCGAAGGCCACCGCCAGATACTCGGGCTTCTCCTCCTTGAGCAGCTTGCGCAGCATGGTGGTGAAGCCGTAGACGGCGTTGGTCGGCATCCCCTCGGCGTTGGTCAGCCCGGGAATGGCGAAGTAGGCGCGGAACAGCTGGGACGTTCCGTCCACCAGATACACGGTCGATTGAGGCATCCGCGCATCATAGCCCAGCCGAACCCTATAATCGCCTCATGTCGCTGCACCGCTGGACCGTGCCGCTGGCCTGCCTGCTGCTCGCGGTTTTCTTCGCCGCGGGCTACCTCTCGATGCGCGGCGACTCGGCGACCTTCGATGAGACCGCTCATCTACCGGCGGGGCTCAGCTACCTGGTCCGCCACGACTTCCGCATGAATCCGGAGCATCCGCCGCTGCCCAAGATGTGGGCGGCGCTGCCGCTGTGGCTCGGGATCGGAGGGGCCGGGGGCGGCCCCCTCGCCGACTACGACTCCCCCGCCTGGCTGGGCCGCAGCGTCCAGCCCGGCACCACGATGAAGACCGCCGCCGATCAATGGGAGTTCGGCTTCGAGACGATCAACGGCCCGCTGGACCAGGCGGCCCGCCGCGACCCCGCCGACACGTTGATCCCCGGCCGCACGATGATGCTGCTCTGGGGCGTGCTGCTCGGCGCCCTGGTCTTCGCCTGGTCCCGGGAACTGTGGGGAGACGCCGGCGCGCTGTTGTCCCTCGGGCTCTACGCTCTCTCGCCGACGATGCTGGCCCACGCCCGCCTGGTGACCACCGACACCGCCGCCGCCCTGGGGTTCACCGCGACGCTATGGGCCTTCTGGCGCTTCACCCGTCAGCCCGGCTGGGGCCGGATGCTGCTCGTCGGCCTCTGTCTCGGCCTGGCCTTGACCATGAAGTTCTCGGCGCTGCTGTTGCTGCCGATGCTGGCGGTCCTCGGGTTGCTCTGGAGCAGCCTACCCAAACTGCGCCATGGCGAGGCGGGCGCCCATCCGGTCAAGCTGGAGCGCTTCGAACGCTCCCAGCGCACCAGCCGCGCCCTGATCTGCCTGCTGCTCGCCGTGCTGCTGGCGGTGCCCTGCATCTGGGCCGCCTACGGGTTCCGCTACGTCGCGGTGCCCGACCCGGCCTACACCCTGGACTGGCCTGCGGCGAAGCTCGGCGACGGCTTCCGCGCCCAGGCGATCAACACCGCCCTCGAGTACAAGCTGCTGCCGCAGGGTTGGATCTACGGTCTGGCCTACACCCTGGGCCACGCCGACTCCCGCCGCGCCTACCTGAACGGCGAGGTCTCGGAGACCGGCTGGTGGTCCTACTTCCCGCTGGCCTTCGCGCTCAAGACGCCGCCGGCGCTGCTGGCGCTATTGGCGGCGACCCTGGCATTGGGTGTGCGCCGGGGCGGCTTCCGCTCCTACGACGGCTGGTGCCTGGCGGCGCCGGCGCTGATCTACCTGGTTGTCTCGATGGGGAGCCATCTCAACATCGGCCACCGCCACCTGGCGCCGATCTATCCGCTGATCTTCGTCGGCGCCGGCGCACTGGTCTGGCAGGCCGCGGCGTGGAAGCCGGGACGCTGGTTGCTCGCCGCCGCCCTGGCCGCCTACGCCGGCTCCTTCGCCCTGGCCTCCCCCGGCTATCTCTCCTACTTCAACCTGTTCGCCGGCGGCTCCCAGGGAGGGGCCCGCTACCTGCTCGACTCGAACCTGGACTGGGGCCAGGACCTGGGGCGGCTGAAGCGGCAGATGGAGCAGCGCGGGATCGACCGGGTCTACCTGCTCTACTTCGGCACCGCCGACCCGGCGGCCTACGGGATCGAGCACGTGCCGATCCAGATGTTCCTGCCCTTCCGGCCGGTGGGATTCCCGACCCGTGGCCCCGCTCGACTTCCGCGGACCTTCGACGGCAGCGGCCCCGAGTGGATCGCCGTCAGCGCCGGCATGCTTCACGGGCTCTATCTGGACGCCGCCGACGACTGGCCGCTGCTGGCGCTGCGCCTCGGAGCCGCCGACCGGCAGCACGTGGCCGCCTGGCAGCGGGAGGGCGCCG
>CAZBZH010000529.1:0-1637 GCA_964496265.1 uncultured Acidobacteriota bacterium
TCGCCCGCCGTATCCAGCAGCTTGGTCGCGTCGGAATCTCGCCCCTGGGCGGCGAAGATTCGCGCCGCCGCACCATAGCCAAGGGCGGACAGCCCCAGTTGATCTCCCTGCTCGGCCAGTTGGATCGCGGCCCGCGCCGCGGCCTCGGCGTCCTCCAGCCGCCCCTGAGCAGCCCAGTGATCCGCGGCGACCAGGTGCATGCGCGTCGTCAATCGCAAGGCGTGGGCTTCGTTCCCCTCGGAGACCAACTCCTGGTACTCCGTGAACAACCCGTCGATCCGATCCTCGTCCGCGCCCAGGAGTTGACAGCGCTCGGCTTCCAACACCAGTGCCGACAACCGCTGGCGAGTGTTCGCGCTGGCGCCGCCCGTGTGTTCCAGGAAGCGCTGCGTGATCTCGCGAATCTCGGCTGCCGGAGGCTCCGGCACCCGGCAGAGGCATTCGGCAAGGGTGGCGTAGGACAGGTCGCTGCGTGATTGATCGGAGCCGCTCTCGTAGGACCTGATCGCTTCTCGCAGGCCGGCGGCGGCCTCGACGGCTCCGCCGAGATTCAGCGTCGCCTCGGCCCAGACGTTGCGCGCCCGCAGCGCGTGGGACAGGTCACCGTCGCGCAGCGCGATCGACTCGATCTCCGCGCAGCGGCTCCGGGCCCGGTCGAAGCGTTCACGGTTCAGTTCGAGCAACTGCAGCTGGTTCAGCGCGTAGCGCAGGTTCGCCGAGTCGTCGAGGGCCCGGGCCCGCTGGATCGCCTGTTCATAGGCAGCCTGAGCTTGATCCTGCTCGCCCACCTGGGCCCAGTGGGTCCCGATCGCGATCAGAACCTGGATCGCCGCCGACTCCTCGCCGAGAGCGAGGTACATATCCCGCGCCTCTACCAGCCGGACATCCGCGCCGGTTCGCGCCGTACGTGACTCGATGAATCCGAGGTAGTGCAACGCCTCGGCGAGTTCCCTGGAGCTCCCGTCCGCACGCAACCCCGCCACCGCGTGCTCAAAACTGTCGTATGCCGCATCGTCCTTGTAGGCCCGGCCATAGGCTGCACCCAGGACCAGTTGAGCACGGGCCTCGAGACGTGGATCCCCCAGCTCCCGAGCCGTGCGGCGCGCGGCTTCGGCGATACGGCACCCGGTCGTGACACGCCCCGCGGCGACACACGCCCGGGCTTGTCGCAGCGCCCAGCGAACCTTGTCCCGCAAATCCGGCGCCAGGTAGCGAGCCGCGCCGAAGGAACGGGCGGCATCCCGCCCCCTGCCCAGACGCATCAACGCCTCACCGAGCCGCCCTCGTAGATCCGCCCGGCGGAGATCCTTACCCGGCACCAGCAGCAAGACGGCGCGCAACTGTTCCGCGAGCCGGGACGGCTCGCCGGAAGGGTCCAACCCATCGAGGCCTCGAAGGCCGGCCTCGATCGCCCGCTCGTGATGGCCGAAGAGCTGCTGGAGCCGAAACTCACGGAAGAACCGCTGGGGTTCGGGAGTGTCCTGGAGGGCGCGCAAGATGTCGGGTAGACGCCCCTCCAGGTCTTCGGGGGCGAGGCGCCGGGCGATCGCCTCGAACAGCACCCGTGACGCCAGTTCATAGGTCGCGTCGTGTCGCCGAACCAGGCCGGACGCTTCGGCTTCGATGGAGGCGGCCAG
>CAZBZH010000529.1:1647-3616 GCA_964496265.1 uncultured Acidobacteriota bacterium
CTCCTGGGCGAGGCGCCCCGCGGTAACGATCTGGTTCAGCGTCGCCGGCCCCTGAAGCAGCGCCAGCTCCTGCAGGAAACCGCGGCACACGGGGCCCTGGGCCAGGAAGCGAGCCCCGACCGCCTGCTCGAGAGTCTCCGGAACCGCCACCCGGTCCCGGCTCTCCCAGACCCGGTCGACCAGCAGCGTCTCGGCAAACAGCGGCACACCCTCGGTCTGCTCCTGGAGCCAGTCGGTCTGGACATTGCCAACCTGCGCGCTTCCCGTCGCCCGCTCGATCAACTGCCGAAGATCGGAGTGCCCGAGCGGCTCCAGCGAGATCTGAGCGGACATCGGCGCCAGGCCCGCCTGGGACAGACGGCGCTGCAACCCCTGGTTGGCGATCGCTCCCGGATCGACGGCGACCACCAGCGCGTACCCTGCCGGAGAGGTTCCCGATAGGATTCGGTCGATCTCCGCGGAGACCCGGGGCCCGGCGTGTTCCGCGTCGTCCAACAGCACCACGGCCCGGCCGAAGCGCTGCCCGAGCCAGGCTGCCAGTTCCTCGTCCTTCCCCTGGCCCTCGCCGCAGCGGGCCTGCTCGACAGGCATCCCACCACGGGCGGCCTCGGTGCGAAGCCAGCTCAGAGTGCGTGTCTTGCCCATCCCCGCAGCGCCGCTGAGCCAGATCACCCGGCGGCGTTCGAGCTGATGCCGGAGCTCTTCGAGTTGTGCGGCGCGACCGATCGGCTCGCCGGACTGTAAGCGGGACCGTCTCTCGACCGGGTCATCCAGCGAGTAGTCGGTTCCGATAAGACTGTTCAGCGACGCGAGGGCCGCCGCGGCGCTACCGGGACGATCGTCGGATGGAGCCAGCAGCAACTCGATCCACTCCAGTAGCCGCGCTTCCAGATCCCCCGCCGGAACGTGGACCGTTCGCTCTCCCGAGCGAAGTTGCGCGAACATCGTCCCGGGATCCGCCGCCGCGATCGGCGGCCTCCCGCTCAGTGCCTCGAACAACACCGCGCCGAGCCCGTAGAGATCCGATCTCACCGTCGGAACGGGGTTCTCGAGCAACTCGGGAGCGAGGTAGGGGATCGTGCCCGCCAGCCCCGGCTCACCCTCTCCGGGCACGCCCCGGCGCTGCGCCAACCCGAAGTCGAGCAGTGCCAGTCGGCGACCCAGGCGCGACTCCCGGCGCACCAGCACATTCCCCGGCTTCAGATCGCGGTGGATCACCCCGAACTGGTGCAGGAAAGCCAGGGCGCGTAGCGCCTCGTCGGCCAGGCCCGGCAGGGCTTCCAGCCCCCGCGCCGCGATGGCCTGGACCAGGTCCGGGCCATCGATCCACTCCATGGTGAAGTAGGCCGCTTCGTCCACAGCCGGGTGGAAGTCGAACACGCGAACGAGATTCGGGTGGCTGAGCGAGCCCAGCAGACTGAACTCCGCCCGGAGCTCGGTCAGGCCTTCCGGTTCGGCCCGTAGGAGCGTCTTGAGCGCCAGCCGGCGTCCCGGCTGCAGCCGGTCCTCGACGAGCCAGACCTCTCCGGCCCCACCCTCGCCCAGGAGGCGGATGGGCTTGAATCGTCCGGAAAAGGAAACGGCGCCGGCCATAGAACAAGTCTACGGCCGACGCCGAGCTTCCGGAACAAGTTTGTCTCAGTTTGAGACTATGGACACCTTTCGGGACTAGAAGGGGTCGTGCTCCTGGTTGATCTTCATCTCATTGACCCCTTTGATCGGGGCGATGAAGCCAACGGGCACGACCACGGACTGCCCTTTCGGGACCGAGGCCGGCTTTTTGCCGATCACGGTCACGCCGTTGCCGAGTTTGACGGTAACCGTGAGAACCACGCTTTTGGGGCCTTTTCCTCGGTTTTCGAGGTCGACCAGGACTACGTTACCCTGTACGGAATGGCCGACGATCGCGACCTCGCCGGACCCTGCCGTGCCGGTTTGGGGCAGCAGCAGCGAGACGGTTACCATCGCG
>CAZBZH010000530.1:0-3615 GCA_964496265.1 uncultured Acidobacteriota bacterium
ATAAATGCCCGCTCACGCAGAGACCCGGTCAGGCCGACAGCGACGGCGACGGTGTGGGGGACGCGTGCCCGTAGGAACTTTCGACTGGGGTGAAATCATCGGCAGCGCTACCCCGTCTCCATTACGCTGAGCAACCAGCATGGAGGGGCTCCATGGACCACCCGAGAGCGGGCCGCATCTGGCGGCCGGCTGCCGCCATCATCCTGTTTGTCGCCGTTGCCGCCCTCGGCGTCGGCGCGATCTTCTTCGGGCCCGGCCTGCTCGAACAGGCAGCGGGCTCGGTCTCGGTGCTGGAAGAGCGGCCGGAGATCACCCGGCGGCTGCATGAACAGCTCGGCGGCGAGTTCACCGTTTCGGACCGTATTTCGTCCGACGAGCGTTCTCTCTCGGTGGGGATCGAACATCCGGAGGGCGGAGCGCAGGATCCGGTGGAATCCCGCGAGGTCGCCCAACGCGCCGCAAAGCTCGCGTACGCGGCGCATCCCGAAGCGGCTGAGTTAACCCATGTCTCGGTCCAGTTCCTGTCGACATCTCGGCTCGGCCCCATCCGCTGGGAGGAGAACTCCGAGCCGTACCGGTTCACGCCCGAGGACCTGACGGACTGATTGCCCGCCTACCCGTCGCCAGCCGTTGCGGGATAAGCCGGCGACTACAGGCAGTTGACCGGAAGCGCGAGGTCCAGGGCGTCCCGGGGGTCCGGCGAGATCGAAGCGTCCCCGTAGGTCCCGTTCGAGCAGGAGTTTCCGCCACGAACCAGGTAGTAGGTGGCTTCGCCCGGGCTCGGGTCGGGCAGCAGGTCGCCGGCTGCCGACTCGGTGAGGCCGGAGGCCAGCGTACACGCCCGGCGGAAATCACCGTCGGAGAGCAGTTCTGACAGGGTACCGGCGACGACGGAGTAGGTCGTCGCCGATCCGGCCCGGGCGCGCTGATCGTCCCAGCCCAGTCGGGTTTGTCCCGGGCTGCCGTCCACCAGGCGCAGACGACCCAGGTCCCCGGGGACTCCCCAGGAACCTCCGTCACCAGGATCGCAATCGCATGCCGCATTCACGCCATCGCCGTCGGCGTCCCCGACCGGATCGGCGAGGGGCGCGATGCGATAGACCGCTCCATCGATCAGCGACACCACGTAGACCAGGCCGTCCGGCCCGGTTTCGATGTCCGTGGGGATCACCATCCCGGCGGCAAAGCGCAGCTCGTCGAGCTCATCGACGCAACGATCCGGCAGGTTATCCGCCACCTCGTCCTGCAGTTCCGGGGCGCTGAGCAGGATCCCGTCCCGGCCGGTATTCAGTTCGAACAGGTAGAGTTCGTCGCAGTTGGTCGATGCGACCAGCATGCGATCCTCTCGCTGGCAGCCGAGCTTCGGCGTCTCGATGAAGGCGATCGCCGTCGGCGCGATCGGGTCGAACCAGGAGAACTGCGGATCGTTGTAGAACGCCCCCGGAGCGAACCAGAAGTCCTCCATACCGCTGCCTCGCGCCACCGGCCCCTGAAGCCGCACCCAGCCGCCGTTCGCTCCGGCGGGGATGCGGTTGATCTCGTCGTATTCCGAGGTGCCGTTCTCGGTGTTCCACATGTCGCCGCTGACCGGGTCAAAGGCCAGCCCATAGCAGTTGCGGAGGCCGTAGGACCAGTAACGCTCCATCGGAGCCAACCCATCGGTCAGACCGAAGAACGGGTTATCCGGCGGGGCGTCCCCGCTGGGATAGGTTCGCAAGATGACCGAGGTGTCGTCGGGATCTCGGCGCTCGACCAGGTTCTGCAACTTGCCCAGCCGCATCTGGTCTCCGGTGGTCACGTAGAGCATGTCGTCGGGACCGAAGGTGACGATGCCGCCGATGCGGAAACGATCGGGAAAGTTGGGCAGCTCCAGCACGAAATGAGGCTCCACCAGCTGGGCCCCGTCCCAGCGGTAGCGATAGACCCGGGTTCCCAGGGACTCCCCGCCATCGACATCCGCCTCGGTGTAGAGCAGAAAGACATGCCGGTTATTGATGAAGTTCGGGTCGGTGGCGATCCCCAGCAGGCCCCGGTCGGACACCGAGATATCGACGGGCACGTCGAGCACCTCGCCCGGCTGGAGGACCCCGGCGACGACCCGACGCACCCGGCCGTCAAACTGCTGCAGCACCAGGAAATCGTCGTCCCCGATGAAGGCCATCGTGGTCGGGTTACTGAGCCCGGTCACCACCGTTTGAACTTCCAGTGTCGGGTCCTGGACCGTCGGCTGGGCCGCGGCCGCTCCGGCCAACAACAGGACGATCACCACGAAACACGCGCGGCTTCCCTGGACCACGTTCCCGATGTGCATGGGTTCCTCCCCTTGGCGTCGGGGCGATTGCCTTCGACCAGGCAACGCCGACTTGTCTGCCCCGAACGTACCGCGATTTCCTCCCGTACGCCCAGGCTAATCGCGAAGCCCTGGAGTATGTCGGCCACGGGCCAGCAAGGTTCAATCTTGACCGATGGGAGATCCGCGCTGCGGAAGCAGAACGGCCCATTTACCCCTTCACAGTGCGGGAGAAGAGTGCGCGCCGCCCGATGGCCCGGCAGATGGGCTACCCTCTCCCTCGACCATGAAAGGGACCGCTCGATGGCGCGGAAGAGAAACACCTACTGCGCCCTGCTCCGGGGCATCAACGTCGGCGGGAAGAACATCATCCCGATGGCGGAGCTACGCGCCTGTTTCGAAGAGCTGGGAGCGACGAGAGTTCGGACCTACATCCAGAGCGGGAACGTGCTCTTCGACTCCACCCTGACCCGGAACAAGACTTTGGTCACGAGGATCGAGGAGGCTCTGTCGAAGAGCTTCGCCTACGAGGCTCGGGTGGTCGTCCTCGAGAAGCAGGAGTACCAGGAGATGATTCGCTCCGCCCACAAGGGCTGGGGCGCCCGGGAGGACCAGAAACACAACGCCATGTTCCTGGTCGATCAATCCGACGCCGCAGCGCACCTGGCCACCCTACCGACTCCCAAACGGGGTATCGACACGGTTTCCAGCAGCGGCAGCGTGATCTTCTGGTCTGCGAAGAAGGACCAGATCACCCGATCCGCCATGATGCAGGTCTCCAAGTTGCCTGCCTACAAACAGATGACCGTACGCAACCACAAGACGACTTACAAGTTGGCCGAGATGCTCGACGAGTGAACCCTGGGCCCACCGGATCCCGCTTTGGCTGCACCGTGATAGGGTCGCTTTGTCTTGACCGCGCGGCGGTCTAATGAGGAACTCGCTACCGGATCTCGGGGTACCCCATGGATTTCAGCACGCTCATTGGTGAAGCTCGGGCCTTCGAGGACTGGATCGTCGACCTTCGTCGAACGATTCACCGCAAACCCGAACTGATGTACGAGGAGGTCGAAACAAGCGCCCTCGTGCAGAAGACGCTGAGCGAATTGGGAATCCCCTTCGAATCGGGCATTGCCGAAACGGGAGTCCTGGCCACCCTCGGCGACGCCGACGGTCCCTGCGTCGCCCTGCGCGCCGACATGGACGCCCTCCCGATCCACGAGGAAGCGGAGATCGATTTCCGCAGCGAGATCCCCGGGAAGATGCACGCCTGCGGCCATGACTGCCACACGGCGATGCTCCTCGGCGCCGCCCGACTGCTGAAG
>CAZBZH010000531.1:0-3606 GCA_964496265.1 uncultured Acidobacteriota bacterium
CGCCACCCTGGTCCGGCTTCAGGAGCTCCCGGCGCTGGTCGACGAAGCCCGCCGGGGCGTCCTCGCCACCGTCGCAGGCGTGCACCATGACTACGACGAGCGCGGCCTGCATGCGACCTTCGTCCGGCTACGCGTCGACGAGCCGCTGTTCGGTGCGGTCCCCGCGGCGGGAGAATTGTTCGAGATCAAGCTTTACGGCGCGCCGGTGGAGATGCCCGACGGCGGACGCCTGTTCGTCGAGGGGACCCCGCGCTACGGCGTCGGCCAGCGCTACCTGCTGCTGTTGCGCGAGGACAGCGCCTGGGGCTTCACCAACGTCAGCGGCCTGTTCATGGGTGCGTTCCGGGTCGAGGATGATGGGACCGACGGCGAGCCCCTCGCCGAGAGCCTGGCGGGCAACCGCGTCTTCGGTGAGGGAGGGCTCTCCCGCTTCATCGAGGCTGAGGATCCCGCCGAGGAGCCGTTTCTGCAGGTGACCGACCGGCCGGTGCCCTACCCGATGCTGCGGCGCGCGGTATTGAAGCTGAACGCCGAGCGCAGCGGGGACGCCCGATGAGCCGCCGGGTCGCGGGACTGCTGCTGATCGCCCTGCTCGCCGTCAGCGCGGCGCAGGCCTGGAACCCCGCGTCGTTGGACAGCAACGACCAACCCCTGCGCTGGGGTACCGGCGTGCCGGTGATCTGGAACCCCGACGGCGGCGGACTGGGCAAGCTGACCAACGCCCAGGCCACCACCTGGATTGCCGACGAACTGGCCAAGTGGCAGGCGGTCGGCACCGCGTCCCTCAACTACACCCAGGGGGTGCAGATCATCGACCCGGGCACGGGCATGAGCACCGACGTCACCTCGGCCAACTACTCCGACGTGATCAACACGGACAACGGCCAGAATCCGATCATCTACGACAACGATCGGGACATCTTCGATCTGCTGGGCACCCCCGACGCGGTCGTCGGCTTCGCCGGCACCCTGCGCACCGCGGGGACCGAGATAACCAAGGGCTACGCCGTGCTCCAGGGGGACTGGTTCGACGACGAACCGGCCGCCGCCAACGACGTCGGCGAGATCAGCGAGACCCGCTTCCGCGGCATGATCGTCCACGAGTTCGGCCACTTCAGCGGACTGGGGCACTCGTCGGTCAACCACGAGCTGACCGTGCCCCTGCCGGGCTGCGCGCTGCCGACCACCGAACAGATCGAGACCATGAGCCCGTTCCTCACCGACGGCTCCCTGACCCTGCACCATGACGACGAGATCGGACTGTCGTCGCTGTATCCGACCGGATCGTTCCAGACCGGGTTCGCCACCATCGAGGGCACCCTGCTCAACCGGGACGGCGTCTCCGGCTTCCAGGGGGGCAACCTGATCCTCAGGCCGGACACCGCCGACTGCGCGGCGCTCTACGACGAGGCCCAGGGAATGCAGTCGGGTGCCGCTCCCGGCGGCGGCGACGGAAGCTACCGGTTCAACGGACTGAACGCCGGCGGCGCCTACACGGTGCTGGCGACCCGCATCACCGACGGGGCCCAGTACACGATCCCGCCGGCCGACCTCGGCGGCCCCGACGACTACTACAACGGTGCCGACGAGGACAGCTTCGATCCCCCCGACGACCCGGCGGCGTTCTCGCCGGTCGTCGCACCCAGCGCGGGCCAGACCCTGGGCTCCATCGACATCGGGATCAACAACGACGGCAACCCCGGAGCCCTTCTGACCGATCAGACCGAGGGGCTGAACCTGGCGAAGTTCGACGGCAGCACCCCGCTGCCGCCGGTCGAGATCCGCTTCGACGACGACAGCGTCAACTCGGCCAAGGCCTTCAGCGGCACCGCCCAGGCGAGCTGGGTCACCCGCATCACCCCGGCGGCCGACGAACTGCCCTTCCGTCTCGAGCGGATCGACGTGTTGTTCATCCAGAACAACAGCCTGGCGCCGGGGCGGGCCATCCGCCTGCTGGTCTACGCCGACCCGGCTGCCACCGGCAACCCGGACAACGCCTCACTGGTTTACAGCGAGGACACCACGATCCAGCAGCTGAGCAACACCGACTTCAACGAGTACACCCTGGCCTCCCCGGTCACCATCTCCGCCGGCGAGTACTACATCGGCGTGCTGGACCTGGTCGCCGACGCGACCAACAACTTCATCATCGCCTTCGACAACGACAGCTCTTCGGGACGCTCCTACGACCAGGCGCAGAACTCCAGCGCCGACCCCGACCCGTCGTTCTTCACGCTGGAGGCGGAGAACTGGATGCTGCGGGCCCGGGGCAGCACGATCCCGCCGGCGGGCAGCGTCGAGTTGACCTGGGGCGCTCCCTGCAACGACGCCACGGTGGCCGATCAGGACTTCGGCGTCTACGAGGGCTCGCTTGCGTCCCTTGGCGGCAGCCAGGACCACGCTCCGCTGACCTGCAGCACCGGCATGGACCGCAGCTACGTGGTGATCGGCTCGGCGGATGATCGCTACTGGCTGGTCAGCCCCGTGCTGGCGACGAAGGAAGGCAGCCTGGGCAGCGGAAGCAGCGGACAGCCGCGCACGCCGGTCTCGACCTGCGCCACCGTCGACCCCGCCACCTGCCCCTGACCGGCAGGCGGACCGCCGCCACGGCGCCGCACCTCCGCCCCTTGGCCGCACCGCCTCCCTGTAGACAGAAAAAGGGCGGCACGCCGTCACGCGGCGTACCGCCCCTTCCGGTCCGAACGATGGCCTAACCGAAGGCGGTCAGGCGCCCCATCAGGTCGACCACACGGCAGGAGTAGCCCCACTCGTTGTCGTACCAGGACAGGACCTTGACCAGATTCCCGCCGAGGACCTTGGTGCACTTGGCATCGAAGATCGACGAGTGGGAGTTCTGGATGATGTCCGAGGAGACGATCTCCTCCTCGGTGTACTCGAGGATCGTGCGCAGGCTCTCGGTCTGGGCCGCCTCGCGCATGGCGTTGTTGATCTCCTCGACGGTCACCTCACGGCCGAGTTCGGCGACCAGGTCGACGGTCGAACCGTCGGGCACCGGCACGCGCATGGCGACCCCGTCGAGCCGGCCGTCCAGCTCCGGCAGCACCTTGCCCACCGCCCGGGCCGCGCCGGTGGTCGTGGGGATCAGGTTCTCCGCCGCCGCCCGTGAGCGGCGCAGGTTGCTGTGAGGCACGTCGGCCAGCCGCTGGTCGTTGGTGTAGGCGTGGACGGTGGTCATGTAGCCCTTGACCAGCCCGAACTAGTCCTGCAGCACCTTGGCCACCGGGGCCAGGCAGTTGGTGGTGCAGGAAGCGTTGGAGACGATGCGATGCTCCGGCTCCAGGGTGTCGTCGTTGACCCCGAGGACCACCGTGGCGTCGATCTCGTCCTTGGCCGGCACGGTCAGCACCACCCGGCCCGCACCCGCTTCGAGGTGTTGGGCGATCTCCGCCCGCTTGCGGAAACGACCGGTAGCCTCGACGACCACGTCGATGCCCATCTCCTTCCAGGGCAGCCGGGAAGGGTCCCGCTCCGCCAGCATCTCCACGGTCTGGGTGCCGGCGCGCAGGGTCGATCCGTCCAACTCCACGGCGCCGGGGAAACGCCCGAACACCGTGTCGTACTTGCAGAGGTAGACCAGCTTCTCGT
>CAZBZH010000532.1:0-3601 GCA_964496265.1 uncultured Acidobacteriota bacterium
GGTCCGGCGCGATCACCCGGTGGCCGGCGGCAGCCAGGGGCGGAATCATGAAGCGATAGAGAAACGACCAGCTCGGCTCACCGTGGAGCAGCAGCAGCGGAGCGGCGTCTCGTGGCCCTTCCTCGACGTAGTGCATGCGCAGCCCGTCGATCTCGCTGTAGTGGGGATCGAACGGATAGTCGGGGAGGTTGTCGAAACACGCGTCGGGCGTGCGTAGCACGTTCATCGGCCCCCCTCGTCGCCAGGTCTAGTCACGGGGTCTCTTCCGCCGGGTTGCCTGACCTGTCTCCACCGAGGAAAGCCGACCGTCCCAGCCAGAGCAATGCCGGGATCAGCGGCACCAGCAGAGTGCCCACCGCCACGGCGGTCGGGCCTGCCTCGCCGCTCCCCAGCCGGGTCCAGTTGAAGATGAACAGATCCGCCGTGTAGTGGGACAGCACCACCGTCAACGCGTCGTAGCGCAGGAAGGCCACACCCCAGACCGCGCCGACCAGGGTCAGCACCAGCGCCCGGGCCCAGAAGGGCTCGGCGGGGGGCAGGAAGTCGAGTTGGGTATGGCTCAGCCCGTAGATCAGCGCGGGCACCAGCACCGCGACCCAGCGCCGCCCGCTGAGTTTGAGGAACCAGCTGCCGCCGAAGAAGCGATAGCCGAGTTCTTCCATCAGCGCGACCATCAGGAAGAACAGCAGGGTGGCCAGCGCCGGGCTCGAGGAATTGATGGCGAAGAAGAAGAACCCGCGGGGCTGCAGGTCGGTGCGGGCGCCGACCTGCTGGAGGAGCAGCAACGCCGCCGCCATGGCGCCGCCGCAGAACATGCCGATCAGGAAGCCGCGCAACGAGGCGAGCCCCACCGCCGGATCCCACAGGCGCCCCCGGGCCAGGATCCACAGCGATCTGCCGCGCCCCGCGCCGAGCTCCCGGTCGAGGACGTCGCCGGCGGCGATCACCGCCAGCATCGCCGGTACGATCCAGATGTTGAACATGCCCTGGAACACCAGGTACTGAAAGGACGCCCCGGCGTAGGACCACAGCGGCTGCCAGTTGACGAACAGCGCCGGCGTGTCCAGGGCTCGATTGAGCATGTAGCAGGCGAAGGCGATGATCGGAAAGAGCGCCGCCCGGCGTAGCTTGATCGTGCCGTCGCGCAGGCGCCGGATGAAGACGAAGAAGGCGCCGAGGACGGCGACGGCGACCAGCCCGTAGCCCAGGGTGCCGAGCACCGCGTAGGGCTCCTGATCGGCAACCCGTTGGCGGGCCGCGGCTCGAGGGACCACCAGGCCGCGCCCGGCATAGGTCACCCGGTCGCCGCCGACGGTGACCCAGGCCCGTTCCCGCAGTTCCGGCTCTTCCGAGAGCAAGCGCTCGAAGGTGAAGCGGTGATCCCGTCGCTCGGGCAGGTCGGTCAGGGTCGCCGAGATCTCGTTCCAGTCGGCCGCCTGTTGCCCCAGGCCTTGTTCCAGCGCCGCGACGGCGAGCTCCCGGGCCTGCTCCGCCTCGATGCGCGGGCCGGGCTCGTCCTCCTGCAGGCTACGGCTCCACTGCAGGACGCCTGCGTGAGGCAGCACCGAGACCCGGTAGGTCCCCGGCGGCGGCTCGTCGGGCAGGATCCGGCGCTTGAACGAGACCTCGTAGTAGGCCAGCGGAAACCCGTCCCGCAGCCGCTGCTGGGCCGCTTCACGGCCGAAGGTGCGTTCCAGGTATTCCACGGCGGGGGAGTCGACCCGCAGCCGGGCGCTGGAGTCGAAGCCTTCGAGGTCGAAGCCCCGCTCGACCAGGAACTCCCGGGCCTGTTGGCGCAGCGCGCTGCGGTCGGCGTTGAGGTCCATGTCCAGCAGCGGCCACAGTTCGCCGAGCTGGGAGAAGAACAGGGCGCCGCAGAGCAGGCCGCCGAGCAGCAGTGGGATGCCGATGCGTTTCACCCAGGGAGTCTACAAAAGAAAACGGGCCCCGAGGGGCCCGTCGTCGCTTGCGGTTCGAGGCTGCCGGTCCAGCCGGCTCGGACGCGCTACTTGTAGTAGTCGGCGTTCTTCTCGGTGTAGTCGGCCCACTTCTCCGGCACGGCGTCTTCCTCGAAGATCGCCTCGACCGGGCAGGCCGGCTCGCAGGCGCCGCAGTCGATGCATTCGGCAGGATCGATGAACAGCATCTTTTCCTTGTCGAACTTCTCGGTCTCGTCCTTGGTCGGGTGGATACAGTCCACCGGGCAGACGTCGACGCAGGCGGTGTCCTTGGTTCCAATGCAGGGTTCGGTGATGACGAAGGTCATTGGCTTGCTCCTTGTTGCCCGCCGACCGATCCCGACCGGGCGGCTCTCGGGCCGCGCCGGGAGCGTGTCTCCACGCGAGCTGTCACACAATGATCGTAGACCCGGGGGCAAATCCCCGCCTTGACTGAGGTCAAGCCGGGCCCGGGCCCGGGATCGGCGCGGCTAGGACCCTTTTTCCGCCTGTTTGGCCACCGCTTCCGCCGCTTTCTTGGCAGCCTCGGCGTCTCCCAGGTAGTAGTGCTTGACCGGCTTCAGTTCGGCATCCAGCTCGTAGACCAACGGGATCCCGGTGGGGATGTTGAGGCCGACGATCTCCTCTTCGGAGATCTCGTCCAGGTACTTGACCAGCGCACGCAGGCTGTTGCCGTGGGCGGCGATCAGCACGTTCTTGCCCGCTTTGATCGCCGGCGCGATCTGCTCGTGCCACAGGGGCAGGAAGCGGTCGACGGTGTGCTTGAGCGCCTCGGACAGGGGCAGCTCGTCGTCGCTCAGGCCGGCGTAGCGCCGGTCATGGCGGGGGTGCCGGTCGTCCTCGACGGTCAGGGCCGGCGGGGGCGTAGCGTAGCTGCGGCGCCAGATCTTGACCTGGTCAGCGCCGTGCTTCTCGGCGGTCTCCGCCTTGTTCAGCCCCTGCAGGGCACCGTAGTGGCGCTCGTTGAGCCGCCAGTCGCGGATCACCGGCAGCCACATCAGGTCCATGCCGTCGAGGGCGATCCACAGGGTGCGGATCGCGCGCTTGAGCGTCGAGGTGTAGGCCACGTCGAAGGCGAAACCCTCATCCCGCATCAACTGCCCGGCGGCGGTGGCTTCGGCGACCCCCTGCTCGGTCAGGTCGACGTCGGTCCAGCCGGTAAAGCGGTTTTCCTTGTTCCAGGTGCTCTGGCCGTGTCGCAGCAGCACCAGCTTGTGGACGGTCTCGGACATCGGGATCCTCCGTGGGGGGGAAGGCGAGATTATCGCGCGGCGGCCGCACCCTGGCAATGCCGCCGGCGCGGGATTCGATCCCGTTCCGATCGTTTACAATCCAGCCCGATGAGCGCCGCCCGAAGATCCCAGAAACCGGCCAATGTCCGCGCCCGGGCCAAACGGCGGATGGAGAAGCTGCTGACCCGCGAGCGGGAGCTGTGGGAGCAGGGGCTCTCCCGGGTTGCCGGCTGCGACGAGGCGGGCACCGGCCCCCTGGCCGGCCCGGTGGTGGCGGCAGCGGTCATCTTCCCGCCGGGGGTCGGCTTGCTCGGGGTGGACGACTCCAAGACCCGCACCCCCGAGCAGCGGGAGCGGCTGGCCGGGGAGATCCGCGAGGCCGCCGCCGATTTCGCCGTGGCCGTGGTCGAG
>CAZBZH010000533.1:0-3575 GCA_964496265.1 uncultured Acidobacteriota bacterium
AGGGCGCGGTAACAGGTGTCGGCGTCGAGTTGCATCCCCGCCATGGTGCCGCCACGGCCCAAGGGATGCTAGCTGTTTTCGGACATGGCCGTCCGCGGTGAAGCGGCAACGCCTAGGCGGTGACCGGGGGCGGGAGCCCTAGTTACACGCCGGGATCTTCAGTTCCTGGCCGACGTGAATCACGTAGCTCGGCGCGCGCAGCCGGTTCAGCGCCGCGAGCTCGCTGAGCGAGGCGCAACGGTTGCGGCTGGCGATCTTGCCCAGCGTGTCCCCGCGACGCACCACGTAGGGGATCACCTCATCCTCGTCGGGGTAGTTGGCCTCGTGAAGCGCGAGCGCCGTCTCGACCAGTTCGCCGCCGAGGCAGCGTTCCTTGTAGACCGGCTCGAGGAACGCGGGCAGCCGGACCGAATCGCCGGCGGCGACCTGATCGCTGGGCTCCAGCTCCGGGTTGAGGTTGCGCACGGTGCGGAACCAACCGTTGGGGTTGAACTCCTGACCGAGGCAAATGGCGAGCTCACCCACCGACGCCTCCCGACCGAGTTCGACCTCGACCAGGTTGGTGTCGTAGTTGGGGAACTCGAGCTGGTACTCCTCGGGATGCAGGAACAGCCAGGCCGCGGCCAGCACCCGGGGCACGTAGTCCCGGGTCTCGGTGGGCAGGGCGTAGTACATCCGCTTGTCCCACAGGCTCAGGGTGCCGTGGCGTCGTTCGATGCGGTGCAGGCGGTGCTCGCCGGCGTTGTAGGCGGCAAGCGCCTTGGCCAGGCTGTCGTTGAGCTGGCCGAACAGATCGTTGAGGTAGGCCACGTTGGCCGCGGTGGCCTTGGCCGGGTCGAAACGCTCGTCGAAACCATCGACCTCCCCGAGGCCGTAGCGGCGGCCGGTGGCGCGCATGAACTGCAGCGGCCCGGAAGCGCCCGCACGAGACACGGCGTGTACCTTGCCGTGGGATTCGGTGGCCATGATCGCGAACAGCAGCGCCTCGGGCATGCCGGCGTTCTCGTAGACCGGCGCGACTTCGGCGCGCATGAACTGATAGTTCTCGTAGGAGAGCATCAGGTTGGGGCGCAACCAGGTCAGCCAGTCGTCGATAGCAGCCTGGACGGGACCGTTGAGTTCGATGATCTCCCGCAGGTCGGTGCCCTTGAGCAGCGTCGCGGTCTTTTCCAGTTCGGGCATCGCCGCGGCGAAGGAACTGGTGCCCTGCTCCCGCTCGATGTTCGCTTCCTCGAGCCGCTCGATGTTGCCTTCGAGTTGTTCCACCTCGTAGGCCCGGCGTTTGAGGGACAGGTTCTGCTCGTTGATCAGGGTGAACAGCGAATCGAGCACGATGTCCTGGTCGCAGCCGGTCATCGCGGAGCATTCGGCGGCCAGTTCACTGATCGCGTTGATGCCGCGGGCGAAGCGCTCTTCGCCGGCGACCTCCTCGCCGACGGCGAGCAGGTCGATGCCGGACTGGCACTCCAACCGGGCGTCTTCGAGTCGCTGATAGAGCGCCTGGGCGTCACCGGGGACCACCTCGCCCCCGTGCGCGGCGTCGGTTTCATCCCAGTTCTGGGGCTCCTCGTCCAGGGCGGTGGGAGCCGGCTCCGGCGTGGGGCTGGGGACCGGCGCGGGGGCCTGTCGGGCGGCGCAGCCGCTCAGGAACAGGAGGCACACCGCCAGCAGGGCGATGGCCGCCAGGCGACCCGGGAAAACACGAAGCGACAGCGGACCCGTCAATTGCATCCGACCTCCGGAGAGCTGCTCGATTGTCGTGACCCATCGGGAGAGCGTGCAAAAATCTCCCTAGGTGATTTTTACGCGCGAATCTCGTCGAGTCCACTCGAAAGAGAAACATCGGTCCCGATCCGGTGATTTCAAAGCCCCGACAATGACGGATTTGCCGACTCGCCCCGCGGCCGGATCGGTCCACTGACAGGCTCGAAACCGCTCTGGGGCGCCCCGGCGGCCGATCGGATATGGTGCGCGGTTCGATGAGCGCCTCCGAGTCCCAGCCGAAAACCCGGCAGAAAACCGACCAGGAACCCCTCGGATTCGGCACCCTGGTGCGCTTCTGGGCGCCGCTGGCCACCACCTGGCTGATGATGGCGGTGGATGGGCCGTTCCTGGCGGCGGTGATCGCCCGGCTCCCCGATCCCAAGTTCAACCTGGCCGCCTGGGGGGTGGCCTTCGCCGTGGCGCTGATCATCGAGGCGCCGATCATCATGATCCTCAGCGCCGCCACGGCGCTGGTCCGCGACCAGGACTCCCTGCGCAAGCTGCGCAACTACACCTATGCCTGGAACGGGATCCTGACCGCCGCGATGCTGCTGCTGGTGCTGACTCCGGCCTGGTCCTGGGTCGCCGACCGGATGCTGGGGCTGCCCGACACGGTCACCGAGCGGGCCCGGGGGGCGCTCCTGATCCTGACCCCCTGGGCGCCCGCGATCGGCTACCGACGCTTCTTCCAGGGGCTGATGATCCGGGACAACCTGACGCGGATGGTGGCCTACGGCACCTTCGTGCGGGTGCTGGCGATGATCGGCACCGCCCTGGCCCTGTTCCCACTCTTCCGCGACGGCGATTCCGGCCTGCCCGGGGTCTACGTCGGCGCCGCGGCGATGTGCGCCGGGGTGGTCGCCGGCGCCGTCGCGACCCGCTTCATGGCGATCGGCACCGTGCGCAAGCTGCGGGCGACCCCCTTCGACCCCGAGCTCGGCGAGGAGCCGCTGACCTACGGGCGGATCAACACCTTCTACTACCCGCTGGCCCTGACCTCGATGATCGGCCTGGCGGTCCACCCGATGGTGACCTTCTTCATCGGCCACGCCCGCATGGCGATCGAGTCGCTGGCGGTGCTGCCGGTGATCCACGCCCTGTCCTTCATCTTCCGCAGCCTCGCTCTCTCCTATCAGGAGGTGGCGATCACCATGCTGGCCCGGGACGAGCGCAACTACCCGCTGGTGGCCCGCTTCTCGGCGATGCTGGCGGTGGGGGTCGCCGCGGGGATGACCCTGGTCGCCTTCTCGCCGCTGGGGGATGTCTGGTTCCGCAACGTCTCCGGCCTGACCGATGAGCTGGCGCGCTTCGCCGTGCTCCCCACCCGGATCATGGCGCTGATGCCGGCGCTCTCGGTGCTGCTGGTGATGCAGCGCAGCGTGCTGGTGCACCGGCGGCAGACGGTGCCGATCACCTGGGCCACCGCCATCGAGCTGGCCGGCATCGCCGCGGCGATGGCGATCGGCATCCTGTGGTTGGATCTGGTCGGCGCGGTGGTCGCCACCGGCGCGCTGATCGTCGGCCGGGTGATGGGCAACCTGTACCTGATGCCGCCGTGGCGCCGGGCGCTGGCGCCGATCCCCCGGGACTAGCGTCCCGCCTGGAACCGGTCGCGGCGGTCGATGGGCGGCCTAGCTGCCGCTGCGGTTGAGCAGCGAGCGCATGAAGGTCAGCTTGCCTTCGAGGTACGCTTCCGGGTCCTGAGCGAAGACTTCCACCAGATGCCCCTTGAACGAGGCGTAGCGGAAGGTGTCCAGCGGCGAGTCCTTGAGCAGTTCGCGGAAGGTGATCGCCTGATTCCAGTAGGGGGT
>CAZBZH010000534.1:0-3573 GCA_964496265.1 uncultured Acidobacteriota bacterium
TGCTCGAACTTCAGGAGCTCGGGTTCGTTGGCCATCCACCCGCGTGGGGTCCAGTCCACGTGGACGGTGCCTGCTTCCGCCATCGTCATCTCGTTGGCGTGGGCGTAGAGGGAACCGAGCCCGCGGGCAGCCCGCTGGGCCAGCATGATCCAGACCAGTTCCCGGGCTCGCGGGGTGTCGTCGTAGAGCCCGGCGTGCATGAACATCTCCTCGACGCCGGTGGCGGTGCCCTCGTTCCGGCTGTCGAAGATGTTGTAGAGCAGCGCGCCCTGACGGATCGGGCTGGGGTGCGGGGTGGTCTCCATCCGCGCCAGTTCGAACCAGTGATAGAAGTGGCTGTAGAGCGGCCGCGCGTCGTGATGGGTCACGATCCAGAAGAAGTTGCGGGTTTCCTCGGGCACGAAGCTGCCCAGCCGTTCCCGTAGCGCGGTCTCCATGTAAGGCTCGACGGTCAGGATCTCCTCGTCGCGCAGAAACTTCATCAACTGGGTCGCGCCGCGATCGGCAAGGGCGTCGTACTCCTCTGGGCTCGAGGCCGGCTTCAGCGGCGGAAGGTGCCGGTTGCGGTGTTCCTCCAACTTGAGCGAGGCCCAGGCACGGTCCAACTCTCGCCTCAGTAGCCGAACCTCGTCTTCCCAGGTCAGCGGCACCAGGTGCACGTGCTGCATGTACCAGGTGTAGTTGTCCTTGCCGATGCCCGACGGGCCGGTCTTCTTCGGCGCCTCGGCCTCGAGCCAGTCGATCAATTCCTGGGTCGCACCGACCGCCGCGGCAATCGCTTGCCTGAGCTCGGAGCTCTCGGCTTCGATTCCCTCCAGCACCATGCGCTGCCGCCGGATGTCGCGAATGCCGGCGACCCACAGATCCCGGGCGTTCCCGGTCAGGTTCTGCCGGGCCTGCTTCATCAAGGGCGGGATCACGGCGAGTTCCGAGGTGAGCCGTTTCTCCTCGGCGGAACTCAAGGGGAACGCGTAGGTCCAGAGTTCGACCACGGCGTGGTGGGTCGGCCCCTCATGAGCGGGCACGTCGCTCTTGTACGTCCAGACCGACTTGTAAAACGCCGGATCGCGCTCCCAGGGGCGCAGCACACGGCGATTGAAGTCGTAGCCGTTCATCTCGGCCCGCACCAGATGCCAGTCAACCTGGTACTCGATGGGCCATTGAACCGGATCGAGCGCGCCAAGGCGCTTCCGCAGAGACTCGAACTGGGGCTGCCTTTGGTCGAACGTAGCCGCGGTGTAGTCCGGCGCCCCGTCACGCAGCGGAGGGTTCTCGAACGCACGCCAATCGCGGAAAAGTTCGACGAGCTTGGCGTGCCCCTCGAGCGCCCTGACATCGGAGTCCGAGTAGGCGGCAACAGAGAGACCGGACAACAGACAGGCGAAAACTACGGCATTGATCATGCAGACAGGTTATCCCAGCCGACAACCCGACGAGAAGCCGTCTTCGCAATCGCGGTGCTCCAAGGCTGGGGGCGATCAGGAAGCGGGCGGCGACCAGAGCAGGCCGGGAAGCCGCTCCCCTGCCTCGGCGCCGGCGGAGTCCACCGGCGTGATCACGTAGCCGTTGGCTCCGCTGAGGGACAGCACGTCTCCCGACGAGGCGTTGGTCACCGGAGACGCGTGCCATCCGTCGACGCCTTGCCGCAACTGCGCCAGATGGAAGGTGATCCGCGGCCCCCGCGCCTTGAGCGGCGCGTCGAGCACCGCCTCGATCTCGCCGACGAAGGGATCGGGGTGGCCCAGCATCTTGCGTAGCGCCGGCCGTACCAGGGTCAAAAAGCCGGTGAAGGTCGAGACCGGGTTGCCGGGCAGTCCCATCACCAGGCACGGACCGCAGCGGCCGGCCAGCACCGGCTTCCCCGGTTTCATCGCCACCTTGTGAAACAGCACTTCGGTGCCCGCGTGTTCCAGCGCCTGGCCGACCAGGTCGTACTTGCCCACCGACACGCCGCCGGTGATCAGCAGCACGTCGTGGGACAGCCCCTCGCGCAGCGCCTCGCCGAGCCCCTCGGGTTCGTCGGGAGCGACGCCGAGGTAGTGGCCGTCGAGCCCCATCTCGCCGAGCTGGGCGACCAGGGCCGCGGCGTTGCTGTTGCGCACCTGGTGATCCGCCGGCGTCTCCGAGGGATCGACGATCTCGTCGCCGGTGGAAAGCACCGCCACCCGCGGCGCGTGGTGCACCGGCACGGTGGTGCAGCCCACCGACGCCAGCGCGGCGATCTGGGCGGCGCCGACCGGCGTGCCCGCGGCGAGCACCGGGGCCCCCGCCGGACGATCCTCACCCTGGTAGCGGATGTTGCGCTTCGGCTCGACGGCATGCACGAAGCGCACGCCCCCTTCCGCCTCCTCGGTGTGCTCGACCATCACCACGGTGTCCGCGCCCGGCGGCACGATGGCTCCGGTGAATATCCGCACCGCGTGGCCGGGTTCGACCCGGGTCTCCCCCACCGCCTGACCGGCACGAACCTCGCCGCCGAGCTTCAGCACACTGCCCGCCTCGGCGGCATCGGCGGCACGCAGGGCGTAGCCGTCCATTGCCGAGCGATCGGTCGGCGGGAAGTCCCGGTCGGCGGCCACGTCGATGGCCAGCACCCGTTCCCGGGCAACCCACAGGGGGACCTCGGCCACGGGCCGGGGAGATACGGCGTCCAGCAGGATCTTACGCGCTTCGTCGAGGTGGATCATGCCGGGATGATAGCGGTGGGTCCGCCTTACGGCGAGCGGGCGACCACGACCCGGGGAATGCCCCGCAGATCGTCCCGCACCTGGATCGCCTCGTAGCCTGCTTCGACCGCGATCCCCCGGACCGCCTCGGCCTGGCCGTAGCCGATCTCCAGCAGCAGGAAGCCGCCGGGTCGCAGCAGTCGTCGCGCCGCGGGCACCAGCGCCTCGTAGGCTTCGAGGCCATTCGGCCCCGGGACCAGCGCCTGCTTCGGCTCCCAGTCCCGTACCTCGGGCTCCAGCCCGTGCCATTCCAGCTCGGTGACGTAGGGCGGGTTGCTCACCACCGCGTCAAACTGCCCCCGCCATTCGGCGGGCGGCTCGGCGAAGTCCCCGCCGACACCTTCTTCAAGGATCAACACCCCGACCTCAAGGCCGACTACATCATGGCCAATCCCCCCTTCAACCTGAAGGACTGGCGCGGCCCCGACGAACTCGTCCACGACGGACGCTGGAACGGCTACGAGACCCCGCCCACCGGCAATGCCAACTACGCCTGGATTCTCCACATGGTGAGCAAACTCTCCGAAAACGGCGTCGCCGGCTTCGTCCTCGCCAACGGCTCCATGTCCACCAACACCAAGGGCGAAGGCGAGATCCGCCAAAAGCTCGTCGAGAACGACCTCGTCGACTGCATGATCGCCCTGCCCGGCCAACTCTTCTACACCACCCAGATCCCCGTCTGCCTCTGGTTCCTGACCAAAAACAAAAAGGCGGACAGCGAGCGCGACTACCGCAACCGCGAAGGCGAGACCCTCTTCATCGATGCCCGCAAGATCGGCTCCATGATCAGCCGGACGCAGAAGGAACTCGACGAAGACGACATCGCCGCCATCGCCCGCACCTACCA
>CAZBZH010000535.1:0-3561 GCA_964496265.1 uncultured Acidobacteriota bacterium
GCGCGCATGCGCCTCGATCACCAGGCGACGAGCGTGCGTGAGCGCTGGAGCGTCGAGATCGAGCACTGGAAGCTGCCGACGATCGAGGAGCTCGAGGCGGGCGCCGAGCTCGACACGAGCCCGAACGCCGAGCCCGAGCCTGGCGCCGAGGCGGAGACCGAGGGCGCCGAGGTGGAAAGCTCCGAGGCCGAATCGCCCGAATCCGCCGAGGCGGCCGACGCCTCCTCCGGCGAAACCGTCGAGGCCGCGGCCGGAGAGGCCGCGGCCGGAGAGGCCGCAGCCGCGGAAGGGGAGTCCACCCCCGAAGATCCGGCGATACCCACCGATCACGAGTTGCTGGAGCTGCCCCAGGCAGGCCCGGACCACTAGTGGAACGCCTGCAGAAGATCCTGGCCCGGGCCGGGATCGCCTCCCGCCGGGCCTCCGAGGAGCTGATCACCTCGGGCCGGGTCACCGTCAACGGGACCGTGATCACCCGCCTGGGCACCCGCGTCGATCCCTTCGAGGACTCGATCAAGGTCGACGGCAGACGGATCAAGGGCTTCGAGCGCCCGGTCTACCTGGTGCTGAACAAACCCAAGGGCGTGCTGACCAGCATGGAAGATCCCGAGGGGCGCCCCACCGTCGCCGGGCTGATCAAGCGCAGCAAGGAACGGGTCTTCCCCGTCGGGCGCCTGGACATGCAGAGCGAGGGCCTGCTGATCCTGACCAACGACGGGGATCTGGCTCGTAACCTGATGCACCCCAGCCGGAACGTGCCCAAGACCTATCTGGTCAAGGTGCGGGGCGTGCCGGAGGCCAACGATCTGCGGCGGCTGGAGAACGGGATCCGCCTCGACGGGCGCAAGACCGCCCCGGCCGAGGCGCGGATTGCCCGGCCCGGCGCCAACGCCTGGGTCCAGATCACCATCTCCGAGGGCCGAAAACACCAGGTCCGGCGGATGATGGACGCCGTGGGACACCCGGTCTCGAAGCTGCGTCGAATCCGCCTCGGCGGCGTCTCCCTGGGCAAGCTGCCGGTCGGCGAAGTGCGGCCTCTGACCGAGGCCGAGGTCGCCCGTCTCAAGCGCGCGGCGGCGACCGAGAAGAAATCGGGCAAACGGCCGTAATCCTCTGAAAACGCATCCCTTGTCTTGACACATCGCAACCGCTTCTCTAGCATGGCTTGTTTGCTGGGCACGGCTAACACGTTTCTAATCACGTAGTTGGACGTTCCTTTCCGTCTCCACGCCGCAAGGCGGGAAAACCGGTCGGACCCATTGGGGGGTCCGCCGTCTCTGGAGGTTGAGACCTAATCCTTATGGACACCGAGCAGCAGAATCCGAACCCCGAGGCCGTCGCCACCGAAGCGGCCTCCGAAGCTCCCACCGATCAGGCCGCCGCGCCTGAAGTCAAGACCGCCGCGCCGGCGCAGCACCCTGTCGACGAGTTCGAAGAACTCGAAGACTTCGGCGCAGTCCTCGAGAAGTTCGAGGAGGGGGTCAAGACCCTCAAGGAGGGAGCGGTCGTCACCGGTACCGTGATGAAGGTGCTGGACAAAGAGGTCATCGTCGACATCGGCTACAAGTCCGAAGGGGTCATCGACATCGATGAATTCCGCGGACGGGGCCGCGACATCGCGGTGAACCCGGGCGACAAGATCGACGTGCTGCTCGAGAAGACCGAGGACGCCGACGGCTACGTCGTGCTGTCCAAGGAGAAGGCCGAGCGCCTCAAGGTCTGGGATTACGTCGAGAAGGCCTACGAGACCGGCGAGCCGGTCACCGGCCGTTTCGTCGACCGGATCAAGGGCGGTCTCAAGGTGGATATCGGTCTACCGGCGTTCCTGCCCGGTTCGCTGGTCGACGTCCGTCCCGTGCGCAACCTGGAGAGCCTGATCGGCCACGAGTTCCAGGCGCGGGTCATCAAGGTCAACAAGCGCCGCGGCAACATCGTCCTCTCGCGTAAGGCGATCCTCGAGGAGGAGAACGCCGAGAAGAAGAAGAAAACGCTGGAGGACCTCGAGGAAGGCAAGATCTTCCGCGGGGTGGTCAAGAACCTCACCGAATACGGTGCGTTCATCGACCTCGGCGGCCTCGACGGCCTGCTGCACATCACCGACATGTCCTGGGGCCGCATCAGCCACCCGTCGGAGAAGTTCCAGATCAGCGACGAGGTGGACGTCATCGTGCTCAAGTACGACCGCGAGCGCGAGCGTGTCTCCCTGGGCTTCAAGCAGCTGCAGGAAGATCCCTGGGAGTTGGTCCCGACCAAGTACCCGCCGGCCCTGCGGATTCGCGGCAAGGTGGTCAGCCTGACCGACTACGGCGCCTTCGTCGAGGTCGAGGAAGGGGTCGAGGGTCTGATCCACGTCTCCGAGATGTCCTGGACCAAGCGGGTCAAGCACCCCTCCAAGATTCTGAACGTCGGCGACTGGGTCGAGTGCGTCGTGCTCGAGGTGGATCAGGAAGCCCGCCGGCTGTCCCTGGGTCTCAAGCAGACCGAGCCCAACCCCTGGGATCTGATCAACACCAAGTACCGCATCGGCGACAACATCACCGGTAGCGTGCGCAACATCACCGACTTCGGCGCCTTCGTCGAGGTCGAGGAAGGCATCGACGGCCTGGTGCACATCAGCGACCTCTCCTGGACCCGCAGGATCAAGCATCCGAGTGAGGTGTTGAAGAAGGGGGACGAGGTCGAGGCGGTCATCCTCAAGATCGACTCCGAGAACCAGCGCCTGTCCCTGGGCGTCAAGCAACTGCAGCCCAACGTGCTCGAAGACTTCTTCAAGAGCCACGCGGTCGGCGACGTACTGCTGGGCAAGGTGGCTCGCATCACCGAGTTCGGCGCCTTCGTTCAACTCCACGAGGAGATCGAGGGTCTGGTCCACGTCTCCGAGTTGTCCAAGGACCGGGTCGAGAAGCCCGAAGACGTCGTCCAGGTCGAGCAGGAAGTCAAGGTCAAGATCATCAAGATGGACGCCGTCGAGAAGAAGGTCGGTCTGTCGATCAAGGGTGCCGAGGGCGCCGAAGAAGCCCAGGCGGTTCAGAGCTACGTCGAGAGCCAGTCCGGAGACGGCAGCGCGACCTTCGGCGATCTGATGAGCGCCGCGGTGCTGCGTCCCACCGAAGCGTCTGCCGAGGAGGCCCCGGCCGCCGAGGCGGCTGAGGACACCCCGGCGGAGGCTTCCGCCGAAGAGGCGCCCGCCGAGGAAGCGGCCGCCGACGACAGCGAAGAGAAGCAGGACTAAACCGGCGTCTCAGGACATGACGGGGGAGGGTGAACTCGGATGACCAAGGCGGACCTGGTGGAAGAAGTCGTCCGCGTCTCGAACGTCAGCAAGAAGCACGCGGAGATCATCGTGAACACGGTGTTCTCCTCGATCGTCGACGCGCTTCAACATGACGACAAGATCGAGCTGCGCGGATTCGGCAGCTTCCGGGTACGCCGCCGGCGCTCGCGTCAGGGGAGGAATCCCAAGACCGGCGACCGGGTGGAGGTGCCCGAGAAGCGGATCCCGTACTTCAAGCCCGGCAAGGAACTGAAGGACCTGATCAACCACCAGGACGACGACACCCC
>CAZBZH010000536.1:0-3560 GCA_964496265.1 uncultured Acidobacteriota bacterium
AACGCCGGCGGTATCGCCGAGATGGCCGAGCTTCCGCCGGAGGTGCGTGAGCGCACCGACAAGCTGGACGCGGTCGGGAACACCACCGCCGCCATCGGTAAGGGCTTCGCCATCGGCTCCGCGGCGCTGACCGCCCTGGGCCTGTTCGCCGCCTTCATGCAGCAGGCGGGCGTCGAGAACATCGACGTGGCCAACCCGAAAATCCTGGCCGGTTTGCTGCTGGGCGCCATGCTGCCCTACGTCTTCTCCGCGATGGCCATGGGCGCGGTCGGCCGCGCCGCCGCCGACATGATCACCGAGGTCGGACGTCAGTTCAAAGAGATCAAGGGGTTGCGCGAAGGCACCGCCAAGCCGGACCACGAGCGCTGCGTCGCGATCTCGACCCAGGCCGCCATCCGCGAGATGGTCGCCCCGGGTCTCCTCGCCATCGCCGCGCCGGTGCTGATCGGCTTCATCGACAAGTACATGCTGGGCGGCATGCTCGCCGGTGTGACCGTCTCGGGCGTGTTGTTCGCCATCTTCCAGTCCAACGCCGGTGGCGCGTGGGACAACGCCAAGAAGATGATCGAGGGCTCGATCACCGTCGACGGCAAGACCTACGCCAAGGGCTCCGAGGCCCACAAGGCTGCCGTGGTCGGCGACACCGTCGGTGACCCGCTGAAGGACACCTCCGGCCCGTCGCTCAACATCCTGATCAAGCTGATCGCGGTCGTGGCGCTGGTTATCGCGCCGCTGATTGCCTAGTCCGTCAGCACATTCGGTTTGAAACGGAACGCCCCGGCTTCGGCCGGGGCGTTTTTCGTTCTGGGTCTGATTCGTCTATCGCTGCGGTCACCGCTGCGCGTGGGCTTTGCGGAATTCACCGGGGCTCCCGTCGGTCGCTTCCCGAAACAGCCGCCGCAAAGACCCGCTCGAACCAAAGCCGCAGGCCTCGCTGATCTCCTCGATGTTCAGGTCGGTCTCCCGCAGCAGGTTCTTGGCCCGCTCCAGACGCCGCTGCGACATCCACACCCCGTAGTTCTCGCCGGTGAGCGCCAGGAACTTGCGATGGAAGGTGCGTGGGCTCATGCCGAGCTCCCGGGCTGCCTCGGCGCTGGTGTAGGGCGTGGCCAGATTCGCTTTCAGCTGCAGCAGGAAGTCCGAGAGCTTCTGATCCCGGCCCGCGGGGACCAGATTGTCCGGGCTGCGCTGAGGCTGGTTGCCACCGCGCAGCGGAGCGGTGACCAGGCGGCGGGCGACCCGGTCGGCGACCTCGCTGCCGTAGTCGCTGCGCACGATGTGCAGGCAGAGATCGATGCCCGCAGCGCTGCCGGCGGAGGTCAGGATGCGGTCCTCGTCGCAGTAGAGCGGGGCCGGGTCGACGCGCACGTCGGGGTTGCGGGCGATGAAGTCGTCGAGAAAACGCCAGTGGGTCGTGGCGCGCCGATTCGACAGCAGGCCGGTCGCGGCCAGGACGAACACGCCGCCGCAGATGCCGACGATCCGGGCGCCCCGTTCATGGGCGCCGACGATCGCGGCGGAGAGCTCGGCTGAAGGCCGTTGCCGCGGGTCGCGCCAACCGGGGACGATCACGATGTCCGCCTGGTCCAACGCCTCCAGTCCGGCGTCGACGTGGAGCTGCACCCCGCCGATCGCAGGGACCTGCGGCCCCTCCGCCGAACAGACCTGGAAGCGGTACCAGTCGCGCCCCAGCTCCGGTCGCGCCAGCCCGAAGACCTCCACGGCGATACCGAACTCGAAGGTGCACAGCTCGTGGTAGGTCACCACGACGACCTTCGGGCCGGTCAGCTGGTTCTTGCCATTAGAAAGCCTCATACCCTCAAGAATAAGCCCTAGAAGCGGGCGCCTGGCAAGATATCGCCGATATCTGGCAGGCGATGCGGCTGCGCGATCCCGCGGGGATTCCTAGGATTGAGGGGTCGACGAAACCTCTGAATCCCAGGATCCCCGATGAGCCGATCAACCCGAGAGCTGTTCCGGATCACCTCTGAATTGGCCAGTCGCTACACCGAGGAGCTGGACGAGCGAGAGGTGGTTCCCGGCCCCGAGGCCATCGCGGGGCTGGAAGCGTTCCATGAGCCGATGCCGGAGGAGGGGACGAGCCCCGAGCAGGTGATTCGCCGGCTCGACCGCTTCGGGTCTCCCGCCACCGTGGCCACCACCGGCGGCCGCTACCACGGGTTCGTCGTCGGCGGCGCCTTGCCCGTTTCGGTCGCGGCCAACTGGTTGGCCACGGCCTGGGATCAGAACGCCGGTGCCTGGGCGCTGGCGCCGGTCGCCGCCGAACTCGAGACGGTGGCTGCCGGCTGGCTGCTGGAGATCCTCGACCTGCCCCGGGAAGCAGCGGTGGGGTTCGTGACCGGTTCCACCATGGGCACCTTCTCCGGCCTGGCCTGCGCGCGGGCGGATCTACTGGCCCGGCTGGGCTACAACGTGCAGCGGCATGGCCTCGTCAACGCACCGCAGCTGCGCATCGTCGCCGGCGACGAGATTCATCCGACCAATCTGCTGACCCTGACCTATCTCGGCTTCGGGCTCGGCGAGATCGAGTACTGCGCCACCGACGAGCAGGGCAGGATCATTCCCGAGAAGATGCCGGTGCTCGATTCCCGCACGATCGTCCTGCTGCAGGCGGGCAACATCAACTCCGGAGCGTTCGACCCGTTCGAAGAGATCTGCCGCGCCGCCAGGGCCGCGGGAGCCTGGGTCCACGTCGACGGTGCCTTCGGTCTGTGGGCCCGGGCCTCGGCGGAGAGGAAGCACCTGACCCGCGGCATCGAGCTCGCGCACTCCTGGAGCGTCGACGGTCACAAGTGGCTCAACCTGCCCCAGGACTCCGCCATCTACGCCTGCCGAAAACCCAGGGTGGTCGAGCAGGTCTTCGGGGTGAACGCGACCTACCTGATGCGTGACCGGCGTCGACAACCCAACAACCTGGTGCCCGAGCTCAGCCGCCGCGCCCGCGGCGTGGAGTTCTGGGCGGCGCTCAAGGCCCTGGGCAAGCGCGGTGTCGAGGATCTGGTGAACCGCAGCTGCGCCCACGCGCGACGCTTTGCTCAGGGCCTCGCGGATGCCGGCTACGAGGTGCTGAACGAGGTCGTGCTGAACCAGGTGGTGTTTGCCTGTAGCGACGAAGCCGCGACGCGAGCCGCACTGGCCGCGATCCAGGCGAGCGGAGTGACCTGGCTCGGCCCCACGACCTGGAGGGGGCGCCTCTGCATGCGCATCAGTGTTTCCTCCTGGGCTACCACCGAACAGGACGTCGAGCGATCGCTGGCGGTCATGCGCCGCGCCATCGAAGGAGAAAGCTAGATGAAAGACAAGGTCGCCATCATCACCGCCGCCGGCCGCGGCATGGGTGCCGCCACCGCGCGCCGCCTGCATGCCGCGGGCTACCGGCTGGGTCTGATGTCCCCGTCGGGTTCCGCCCGCGCGCTGGCTGACGAACTGGGCGCGGTCGGTCTCAACGGTTCGGTAACCGAACCCAGGGACATCACTCGCCTGGTCGAGGCCACCCTGTCGGCCTACGGGCGCATCGACGCTCTGGTCAACAACACCGG
>CAZBZH010000537.1:0-3543 GCA_964496265.1 uncultured Acidobacteriota bacterium
GCGAATTTTCGGTTTAGTCAATTTTGTTGGAGGTTTGTCTCATGCAGCTGTCCAATGTCTTGAGTGCCTCCTTGCGCACGTTGCGGCGGCGCTCCAGGCCTCTACCGGCACCAGGCCGCGCGCGGCCATGCCGGTCCACTGGATCCGCGGTAGGTCGTGGAAGGCGCGATCCAGATCGCGGTCGAGATGCTGGTTCCAGGCGCGGGTGTCCCGTTCCCCTTCGGTGATCAGCAGCCCTCGCAGGCCCAGGCGATGGTCGATCTCGACCGCGGCGTGGGCGCCGGACGGGGTTTCGCGATGGGCTCGCCAAGCAGCCCACGCGACCGGCACGATCAGGCCGACGAGCCACCACGGCTCGGGCGGGGTGTGGAGTCCGAAGAGCCTCGCGACGAGGACTCCGCCGGCCAGCGCGAGGGCGCAGACGCCGAGGGCGTCGAAGAGTGCACGCGCCGCGATGGCGGAGCGGATCCGCCGGGCGAAACGCCGGACTTGGGGTCGAACAGTCATCGGAGACCTCGATCGTATCGAACGCAGCCCCGGTCTATTTCCCCAGGTCTGCGGACTCGGCCGCGAAGTCTGAAGTCGTGCCGTTCACGTTCCCCGTCGTCGTAGCCGCTCCGGCTCATGCGGAGGGCGACGCAGCTTCCTGGGGCAGTGCCCCGGACGACTCCAGCAGGCTCAAGGATGACCGGAGGGACGCAAAAGTGCGCCCCTGATTCCCGAAACTCCGCTCAGCTGCCGGTGGCGACCTTCGAGTCGGCGGCACCGTTGGCCGCCGGCGCCTGATCGGCCGGGCTCAGCCGCGGGCCGGGCTGAGCCAGCATCTTGGCGAGCTTGAGCACCAGGCGCGAGGTCGTGTTGACGCGGAAGCGCCTGTAGCGTCGCTGGAGCGCGGCGCTGATGCGGTGCGGCTTCAGGCGCGTCGCCAGCGATTCCTTGGCGCGAGCCGCCGGCAGGATCGAGCCACCCGGGAACAGCAGCGGGAACTGCTTGTAGCCGAGGCGGGTGTCGGTCGCGACGCCGAGGTAGCGGCCCTGGCTCGTCAGCATCAGCGAGTTGCGGACGAAGCTCTCGAGGATCTTCTCGATCGCCTCGGCACTCGCCTCGCCCTCGAACGCGCGCTTGATCTCCTTCTCGCCGCGGATCGAGCGGCAGAACTCGTAGACCTTGCGCTCGAGGCCTTTGATCTTGCGCATGAACTGCGTCGCCACCGGGCGGGTGTCGAGGAAGATCAGGCTGTCGCCGCGCGGGACCGAGACGAAGTGCGACTTGGCCCACACCTCGTTCCAGCGCGTCACCATGCCCTGCAGGCGACGGTGCGCTTCTCCCTGCTCCTTCTTGGTGAAGAAGTCGGACTCCCAGAAGAACGCCAGGCGGCGGAGGGACTCCTCGGGGAACGGATAGACGTGGTGGTAGGCCTTGGCCGGACGGATCGGCTCGAGGTCCCACTCCTCCGGGTTCGTCTGGTACGGCGCGAACCGCTCCATGTAGAGCACCGGCGCCGACGACGGCGGCTGGAGGTGGTGGATGGTGTCGACCGCGCGAGCGAGGTCGTCGAGTTCGTCCTCGCTCTCACCCGGGAAGCCGAACAGCCAGTTCCAGGTGATGCGGATGCCCGATTCGGTGCAGGTCTTCAGCAGCTGGATGTTCTGCAGCTGCGAGCTGCCCTTGCGCATCAGCTTCAGCGTCTTGTCGCTGAGGCTCTCGATGCCCGGCTGGATCCACTTGATGCCGGCTTGCTGCATCAGGCGCACCTGCTCTTCGGACAGGTTGGCCTTGGTCTCCCAGAACATCTCCGCGACGCTCTCCTTGCTCAACTCGGGCAGGAGCGTCTTGAAGTAGTTCATGTCCAGGATGTTGTCGGTCATCTCCATCAGGTCGAGACCGTACTTGTCCACCTGGGCCTTCAGCTCCTCCATGGCGCGCTCCGGGCCCTTGGCGCGGAACACCATGCCGTCGCGGTTGAACGCGCAGAAGGTGCAGTGCGACTTGGCGCCCCACCAGCAGCCGCGCGACGTCTCCATCGCGAGTCCGGGCTTGATCTGGTTGTTGAACGTCGACTTGTGGAGCTGCGAGAAGTAGTCCTCGAAGTCCGGGTAGGGGTTGGCGTCGAGGTCGGGGCCGTGCAGCGGCGCCGATGGGCACGTGACCGGGCCGCCGGAGCGACCGAGGAAGCCGTCGATGCCCTTGCCTTCACCGCCTTGCTTGAGGTCGTTGAGCAGCTGGACGAAGGTCTTGTCGCACTCGCCGCGACCGACGAAGTCGATCTCGGGGTACTTGTCGAGAAGCTCGAGGCCCATCTCGGTCTCGCAGTTCGCACCGCCCATGACGGTGAGGAATTCCGGGTGGCGCTGCTTCAGCTCCTTGATGATCGCCAGCGACGAGCAGTTCGCCTGGAAGGTCGAGCTGAAGCCGACCATCCACGGGTTGCGCTCGGCGATCTCGCGGATCGCCACGTCGCGCACGAACTCCTCCGCCTTGGTGATCAGCTGCTTCAGCGTCTCCGCCGTCGTCTGACCTGGGAATCGGCCAGGCAGCTCGTTCTCGATCGCCGAACCGTTGATGACAGCGTCGACGTAGCGCTCGACATCACCTTCCGTGCGCTCGTGTCCGACGCGCGAAAAGATGAAATCTCCCACCAAGTAGGGACCCGTTGCCGCCAACCACTCGTAAAGGTTGGGACCGATCGCGTCCGCGAACAGCATGTTGAGGTACACGACCTCGGCCTCGAAGCCGGCGGCTTGGGCGTTGGCCTTGAGCTGACTCACACCAAGCGAGGGGGTCTGTAGCGCTTGGAATGGCGGGACGATCAGCAGGATCGGTCGTTTCGACATCTGGTCCGAATCGACGATCGACAGTTGGGCGGTGCTCGTCATGGGGCTGGTCGAATTGAGGTGATGCAGAAGAACCTGTATCGGCGAGGTGCGACGGCTCTCCTTTGGCGGTCAGTCTATTCTAGAGAACTCTCCGGATCGGGGCTGCGATCATGCGCTTCCCCAATGGCAAAATAGCGCCGGATTGGGGCGGGTTCGAGATCCAAGTACTACCGAGACGGGATCGCGCAGCCCACCGCTTGCGTTCGAGGGGAAGTCACCGTCTGGCCCGATAGGACGGCGGTCAGCGCGTCGGCCAGATCGTGTTGTGTGGGGCGCGGTCGCTTGCGTCCCAACTCGGCCCATCGGTTGTCGATCCGGCCCTGGTAGACCCGTGTCCCAGTTTGATCCAAAACGACTGCTTCGGGCGTTACCGCCGGCGCCAGTCGCTCCACCAGTCGGTGTTCCGGATCGAGAATGACGTGTCCGGGGAGTCCGTAGGCGGCCGCATGACGCCTTGCTTCCGGTGCACCGATATCTGGGTCGACGTGGATCAGGTAGAGGCGGATCCCCGTGTCGCCGAAGTCGCGCTCCAGGCGCTGGAGCGTGGGGGCGTAGGCGTTGGCGATCGGGCAGTCGGTGGTGACGAACACCAGCACGTGGGCCGGCGCGGCGTCGACCCGTAGCGGCGAGTGGAGCTCACCCGCGAGATCGCGGTAGCTGAGAGGGC
>CAZBZH010000538.1:0-3534 GCA_964496265.1 uncultured Acidobacteriota bacterium
CACGGGTCGCCTGCATGGCGGTTCTCCTTCCGTTCGTTCCACTCCAGGGCGGCCGCGGCTGCGGCTTGTGCCGGTGCAAGCCCCTGATCTATGGTTAGCAGCGAGGTGAGCAAACGGCCATGAGCGAAAAGACCGAGACCCGCTACAAGGTGATCTTCTACAACCGCGGCCAGATCTACGAGATCTACTGCGAGTCGGTCTCCCAGGGCGGCATGATGGGCTTTGTCGAGATCGAGGGTCTGCTCTTCGGCCAGACGACCCAGGTGGTCGTCGATCCCTCCGAGGAACGGCTGCGCAACGAGTTCAAGGGGGTGCGCCGTTTCTTCGTTCCGATGCATGCGGTGGTCCGCATCGACCAGGTCGAGGAAGAGGGCCAGAGCCGCATTTCCCAACGCTCCGACAGCGAAAGCAACCTGATGCCCTTCCCCGCGGTCTACAAGCCGGGCGAGGACAGCTAGCCGTCGCATCGGTCCCGGTTCGTTTTCGACGTCTCGCCCGGCTCACTCCCGACGGCGGGCTCGCGGCCTCGTTGGCGCGCCCTTGCTACGCTCGTCGTATGAGCGAATCCGTCTGGGACTACCCCCGTCCGCCTCGACTGGAACCGACCGCCCGCAGGCTGCGCATCGAGTTCAACGGCGTGCTGCTGTTGGACACGACCCGTGCCTACCGGGTGCTCGAAACCAGTCACCCCCCGGTCTACTACGTGCCGCCGGAAGATGTGCGGATGGAGTACCTGACCCCGTCGACCAGCAGCAGCTACTGCGAGTTCAAGGGGCTTGCGCGCTACTACGACGTCGCCGTCGAAGGGCGCTCCGCCCGCCACGCGGCCTGGGCCTATCCCCAGCCGACCGCGGGGTTCGAGGCGATGGCGGGCTACCTGTCGTTCTACGCCGGCAAGATGGACGCCTGCTTCGTCGACGACGAACGGGTCCAGCCTCAGGAAGGAGACTTCTACGGCGGCTGGATCACCGCGGACCTGCGCGGCCCGTTCAAGGGTGGGCCGGGCACCCTCGGCTGGTAGCCCCCTCCCCGCCGGCCCTAGAGCCCTCGGGCCCACTCCGGCCGCAGCGGCGCGTCCCCGCCGAGGGCGGCGTCGACCACTCCCACGATCCGCTCCCGGTCCCGGGGTATGCGTCCCGAGAGCGGCAGGTAGTTGGACGCATGATTGGTCCGGAAGATCGCGTCCCGGGGCTCGGCGTGAGCCACGAAGGTCCGGAGCTCACGCAGCAGATCCTCGACACTGGGCAGCGTGAACTTGCCCCGCTCCTGCAGGGTCGCGATCGGCGTACCCGGAATCACGGTCAGGGTCAGCAGCGAGACGAAACGAGGGTTCATCGCCGTCGCCAACTCCGCCGATGCCCGGGCATGCTCCTGGCTGCGTTCGACGCCGCCGGCGCCGAGCAGGAAGATCGCCGAGAGTTTGAGCCCCGCCTCATGAGCCCGGCGCGCCGCCTCGGCGTGGTCCTCGAACCCGGCGCCCTTGGCGATCTTCTTCATCGTCGGGTCGTCCCCCGACTCCGGCCCGATGTAACAAAGCCGTAGGCCCCACTCCCGCAGCGATTGCAGATCCTCGACGGACTTGGCCTTGAGATTCATCGCCGTGGCGTAGCAGCTCACCCGGCGCAGCCGGGGAAAGGCCTCCCGGCAGGCGTCGAGGATCGCCTTCCAGTGTTCCAGGTCCATGACCAGCGCATCGCCGTCGGCGACGAACACCTTGTCGACTTGATCTCCGGCGGCCTGTCGCACCTCCTCGATATCCGCCAGGATCTCGGCGAGGCCTCGGACCCGGAACTGCTTGGCCCGGTACATGTCGCAGTAGGTGCAGGCATTCCAGGAGCAGCCGATGGTGGCCTGCAGGATGAATGCGTCCGCCTCGCTCGGCGGCCGGTAGACGGTCCCTTCGTAGCGCATGAGGCCAGTCTAGCGCCCCTCCCGGATTCCGTCCCCGGAGCTTATTCGCTCCAGGGCGAATCCAGACGCAGACCTGAACCGAAACCCTCCAACGAGCAAACAAAGAGTCGACAGAAGATCACGCTTTCGCCATTTATTCGCATAAAGACCCAACTGATACGGCTTCGTCCAAGAAATTTATTTGTCACACTCTAGACAGCCGCTAGAATGATCGAGGTCGGGCGCACCGGGGAGCGTCCGTCGTAGGATCCAGACTGAGGAGATGTCGTGAAGAACGCAGCCAACGGGAAACGGGTAATCGTGGTGGGTGCGGGGCCGGGGGGGCTGGCCAGCGCCATGCTGCTGTCCAGAGCCGGCTTCGAGGTCACCGTCGTCGAACGCCAGGACCAGGTCGGAGGCCGGACCTCCACGCTGGAACAGGACGGCTTCAAGTTTGACCTCGGGCCGACTTTCTTTCTCTACCCCCAGGTCCTGAGATCGATCTTTGAGGCCTGCGGCCGCAACCTCGATGAAGAGGTCGATCTGATTCGCCTGGACAAGCACTACCGCTTGACCTTCGAGGACGGCGGCGAGTTGACCGCGACGTCGGACATGGATCGCTTCCGCGCGGAGATCGCCAAACTCTCCCCCGGCGATGCCGACGGACTCGACCGCTACGTCGCCGACAACCGGGCCAAGCTTGAAGCGTTCAAGCCGATCCTCGAGTCCCCCTTCAACAGTTGGCGCGACCTGCTGCGCATCTCCCCCAAGATCCTTCCGCTGGTGCGGCCCCATCAGAGCGTCGACCGCGACCTCAGTCGCTGGTTCCGCGATCCCCGCATCCGGCTGGCCTTCTCGTTCCAGAGCAAGTACCTGGGCATGTCCCCCTATCAGTGCCCCAGCCTGTTCACGATCCTGGCCTTCCTCGAGTACGAGCACGGCGTCTTCCATCCGAAGGGCGGCTGCGGCGCGGTCTCCCGGGCGATGGCCCGGGTCGCCACCGACCAGGGAGTCGACATCCGGCTCAACGAACCGGTCGAGGAGATTCTGTTCGAGGGCCGCCGGGCCGTCGGCGTGCGCACCCCCGAGGGCACCTACCGCGGCGACGCGATGGTGATCAACGCGGACTTCGCCGCCGCGATGAGCCGGCTGGTGCCGGACCGGCTGCGCAAGCGCTGGACCAACCGCAAGCTGGAAAAGAAGAAGTACTCCTGTTCGACCTTCATGATGTACCTGGGAATCACCGGACGCGAAGACAAGCTCGACCACCACAACATCTTCCTGACCAGCGACTACCAGCAAAACCTCAAGGACATCGAACAACGCCACGTGCTGTCGGACAATCCCTCGTTCTACGTGCAGAACCCCTGCGTGACCGATCCGGCCATGGCCCCTCCGGGAATGTCCAGCCTCTACGTGCTGGTCCCGGTGACCCACCAGCATCCCAACGTGGACTGGTCGGTGGAAACGCCGCGCTTCCGCTCCCTGGTGCTCAAGCAACTGGAGAAGATCGGCCTCGAGGATGTCGAGTCGCGCATCCGCTACGAGAAGGTGCTCACCCCCGCCGGCTGGCAGCACGAGCAACGGATCTACAAGGGCGCGACCTTCAACCTGGCCCACTCCCTGGACCAGATGCTGCACATG
>CAZBZH010000539.1:0-3526 GCA_964496265.1 uncultured Acidobacteriota bacterium
GGAGCGCCGGGCTCCATGCCGGGGAGACCAGCAGGATCAACAGCAGCCAGCGCGCCGTGCGCAGCCACCCGCGGCGGTCAGCTCTCATGACGCCTCCGCGGGTCGATCAGATCCCGGCCGACCACCAGCACGATGGTCACGGCCATCAGGGCGAAGCCCCACAGCAGCACCGGCAGGCTCGACGATTGAGCCTGGCCCACCAGATCGGGCAACGGTTCCACCAGAGAGGTGACGTAGCGCACCGGTGCCGACAGCCACTCGGCGACCGAGCCGATCATGCTGCGCACCGCGGAACCCATGCCGCGGCCCAGCGGCGCCAGTGGACGCAGGGCGGCGGGCAGCAGCGGAATCAGCAGCGCGGCTCCGCCCAGCAGGGCAAGGGCGCCTCCGGCGGCGGTCAACAGGCCCCAGGCCAGTTGGCGGTCGGAGACGTCGTGGCGGGCGGGCCCCGGTTCGGCGCGCACCTGGCGCATGACCGCGGCCTGCACGTCGATCTCGAAATCCGGTTCGGTGCGGAGCGCCTCGAAGGCCCGGGAGAGGGCCTGCTCCTCTCGCGCTTCCGCGGCAAACGCGGGGTGGCGGCGCAGGTAGTCCTCGAGCGCTCGCTCCTGTTTTTCGCTCAGGGCGCCGAGGCTGCGCTCGAACAGCAGGCGCCGGGCATCACGGCTGCGCATGTTCCCCTCCGAAGTGGCCGGGGTTGCGGCGGACGAGGAGCTTGCGCAGGGCTTCACGCCCCCGCATCAGCCGGGTCTTGACGGTGCCCACGGGCACGGCCAGCGCCCGGGCGGCGTCCTCGACCTTGAGTCCTTCGATGTACACGAGCTTCAACGCCTCCTGATACTTGGGGGAGACTTCATCCAGTGCCGCGCGCAGCAGCGCGGCGTCTTCGTCTTGCTCGACGCCGCTGCTCTGGGACGGCGTCGGGTCTTCCATCTGTTCCGGGAACTCGTCCTGCAGACGGTCCCGGCGCCGGCGGCGGGTGAAATCCACCGAGTGGTTCACGGCCAACCGGTAAAGCCAGGTCGAGAAGGGGTGGTCCGGCCGGTAGCGGTGGAGGTTGCGAAATACCTTGATGAACACCTCGTTCACGACATCCTCGATGTCTTCGCGCCGAATCCCGTAGCGCCAGGCCACGCTCCCGACCATCCGCTGATAGCGGCGAACCAACTCCGAAAATGCCTCGGTCTCACCCCCGAGGACCGCCTCGATGAGTTGCTGGTCCGGCGCTGATCCTTCCTCCATTCCCCCGCCTCTCAACCGGTGGAACGTCCCGAATCCGTTTCGGTTCCCTCTGGTTCCGAAGCTACTATATCCAGCGTCCGGCCAGGCATGGGGGCCGGGGTCGTTCGTATATGTTCATGGAGTTCCGCGATGGACGTCGACCGCTGCCTGCTGCCGCCGGAGAAGCTGCGTTTTCGCTGTGATCCCGGTGATTTTTCCTTCGAAACCACCGCCGATATCGGCGAATGCCCGATCAATATCATCGGCCAGCCAAGGGCCCAGGACGCGCTGCGGCTGGGGCTCGCCCTGCGCAGCGAGGGCTACAACGTCTTCGTCGTCGGGGCGGTGGGTAGCGGCCGCTCGACCTCGGTCCGCCGGATGCTCGCCGAGGTGGACTGTGGCGACCAGGCGCCCCCGGACCTGGTCTACGTGCACAACTTCGAGGATCCCTCCCAGCCCAGCCTGCTGCAGTTACCCGCCGGCGCGGGACACCAGTTCCAGCAGGCGATGGAGGACCAGGTCGACCGTCTGGGCAAGATGCTGCCGCGCCTGTTCGAGTCCGACCGCTTCCGGGAGCAGCGGGACGCCATCGTCGAGGAGACCGCCGGCAAGCAGCGGGAGGAGATGAAGGCCTTCGAGGCTGAGATCCAGGCCGAGGGTTTCGCCCTGGTCCAGGTGCAGATGGGGCCGGTGGTCCGCCCCGAACTGGTGCCGGTGATCGACGGCGAACCGGTCGAGTTCGAGAAACTGGACGCGGCCGCCGCCAAGGGGGAGTTTCCCGCCGAGCAGTTCGCCCAGCTGCGGGAAAAGCACGGCGAGCTCCGCGGGCGAATGGAGACGATGATCAAGGGCTTCCGCAAGCTCGACCGGGGGCTGCGCAAGCGCCTGGGCAAGCTGGACCGGGAGCTGGCCAAACCGTTGATCGAGGAGTCGATCGGCGACCTGCGGGAAGAGTTCGACGCCCCCGGGGTCTCCGCCTACCTCGACGGCGTGGTCGAGGACATGCTGGAGAACCTCGACCGTTTCCGCGACGAGGGGGACGGGCAGCCACAGCCGGGCCCCCAGGGGCCGCCCCCCGAGCCGGCCTTCGAGGCGTTCTACGAAGTCAACGTCGTGGTCGACAACAGCAAGACCAAGGGACGCCCGATCATCTGGGAGACCGCGCCCAACTACCGCAACCTGTTCGGCATCATCGAGCGGGTGCGCTCCGGCGGCGGCGACTGGCACAGCGACCACACCCGCATCCGCTCGGGCAGCATGCAGCGGGCCAACGGCGGCTTCCTGGTGATCGACGCCATGGACGTGCTGACCGGTCCCGGCGTCTGGGCCGCGCTCAAGCGCAGCCTGCGCAACCGGTCGGTGGAGATCCTGCCGGTGGAGCCCCAGTTCGCCTACACCGGCGCGTCGCTCAAGCCCCAGCCGGTGCCGATCGACGTGCGGGTGGTGATGATCGGCACCCCGCACATCTACCGGGTGCTGTTCGGCATGGATGAGGACTTCAAGAAGATCTTCAAGGTCAAGGCGGAGTTCGCCACCCGCACCGGCCGTAGCGAGCAGGAGATCGACAACTACGTCTGCTTCGTGCACAAGAAGTGCACCGATGACAGCCTGCCGCCGTTCCACCGGGACGCCGTGGCCGGGGTGATCGAACATGGGGTGCGCCTGTCGGGCCACTTCGACCATTTGACCACCCGCTTCGGCGAGATCGCCGACGTGATCCGGGAATCCGGTTTCTGGGCGCTCAAGGAGGGCGCCTCGGTGGTCGAGGGGCGTCACGTCGACCATGCCCTGGACCAGCGGATCCGGCGGGTCGACCTGCTGGCGGAGATGCTGCGGGACCGGATCGCCGACGGGTCGGTGCTGATCGACGTCGACGGTGACAAGGTCGGACAGGTCAACGGCCTGGCGGTGCTCGATGCCGGGGATCACGCCTTCGGTTTGCCCTCGCGGATCACCGCCACCGCTGCCGTGGGGCGCAACGGCATCATCGACATCGAGCGTGAAGCCCGCATGGGCGGAGCGCTGCACACCAAGGGGATGTTGATCCTCTCCGGCTTCCTGCGCGCCCGATTTGCCCAGGACAAGCCGCTGGCCCTGTCGGCCAGCCTCTGCTTCGAGCAGAACTACGGCGGCGTCGACGGGGACTCCGCCTCCTCGACCGAGCTCTACGCCCTGCTCTCCTGCCTCTCCGGGGTGCCGATTCGCCAGGGAATCGCCGTCACCGGATCGGTCAACCAGATGGGCCAGGTCCAGTCGATCGGCGGGGTCAACGAGAAGATCGAGGGCTTCTTCGATGTTTGCTCCC
>CAZBZH010000540.1:0-3517 GCA_964496265.1 uncultured Acidobacteriota bacterium
CTGTGGCGGCCAGGTCCACTGCGAGGGGTTCCCCATCGTCGAGTCGATCTTCGATCTGGCAACCCGGGACCTGCCGGCGATGGGGCTCGATGCAGATTCCGCCTGGCAGCTGGCCGAGCGGCTGTGGTACGAGAGCCGCGACGGTTCCTCCGGCGACATCTACAACTGCGACCTTCCCGATTCGGACAGCTGCGCGGCGACCTCCTGGTACCAGCGCATGCGGGTCGCCGATGACGACGACGGCAACCTGAACAACGGCACGCCTCACGCCGCGGCATTGTTCGCCGCCTTCGACCGCCACGACATCGCCTGTGGGCTGGCAGGGGACGCGGAGAACCAGAACACCACGAGCTGCCCGCCGCTGGCTCAGCCCTCGGTCACGGTGACGCGAGAGACTCAGGGGAACCGCCTGAGCTGGAGCCCGGTTGCCGGCGCGGCCAGCTACACCGTGTTGCGTTCGGATCTGGGCTGCAACCGCCAGTCGGTGTTGTTGGCTGACGTGGCGACGACGAGCTACGACGACCTGACCGCCGATCCCCTGGCCACGCACTTCTACCGGGTGCGGGCCAACGGCAGCAATCCGGTCTGCGCCAGCCCGGTCTCGGCCTGCATGCCCGCGCCGGCCGGCGCCAACCTGCGCTACCGGGCGCACCGGATCGACGATGCGGGTGCGCTGGGCAACGCCACCGGCCAGCTCGATCCGGGGGAGACGTTGCGGTTGCCGCTGAGCCTGTTCAACCACGGCGTCGCGGCGTCCACGGGCACCGAGGCGATCCTGCGCTCGGCCCAGCCCGAGCTTGCCCGGGTGTTGAACACGGCGACCTTCCCCTCGATCGACGCCCAGCAGGAAGCGGAGAGCGACGCGCCCCATTTCGAGGTGGTGGTTTCTCCCGACAACGTCTGCGGTGAGTCGCTGACCTTCGAACTGGAATCCTTCGCCCAGAACGCGCCACCGACCCTCTCGAGCTTTCAGATCGAACTGGGCAACGTCGAGGCGGACGTGACCCAGGACGAGGATCTGGTCATTCCGATCCTGACCAGCACCCCGGTGGAGTCGATGCTCGAGATCGCCGATTCCCGCACCCTGGTCGAGATCGACGTGACCGTGCGTATCCTGCACATCCAACCACGCCAGCTGATCGTCGATCTGGTCTCGCCCGAAGGCACCAGCGTGCGGCTGCACAACCTGACCAACGCCCAGTTCTTCAACGGGATCAACACCCGCTACGACCTGCAGACCGATCCCGACGGTCCGGGCACCATGGACGACTTCATCGGCGAGGACCCCCAGGGGACCTGGCGGCTGCAGATCCAGGACACCGACGACGACAGCTTCGTCGGTCCCGGCACCCTGACCTTCTGGACCCTGCACCTGACCGTCGATCAGCCCCTGGGCTGCAACCCGACCCAGTGCCCCGATCCGGCCCCCGGCGAGGCCGCCGGGCTGCAGGTCGATCGCAACGGCGGGGATCTGGAGTTCTCCTGGGACGTTCTGGCCGGCGCCGCCGGCTACCACCTGATCGAGGACACCCGGCCGACCCTGGCCGGCGCCGATCTGGCGGGATCCACCGGGGGGGCGACGGCGCTGACCCTGCCCGGAGCGGCGGCCACGGGGCCGGATCTGCAGTTCTTCCGGGTGCGCGGGATCAATAGCTGCAACTGGGAGGGGCCCTAGGGGCCTGCGCGGGAGACCAGGCCGCCGGGAGCCTGCCGGGCTGCTAGAATCGACCGCTTCACCAGCCGGCAGGAGGCGGAACCATCCAGGACCAGGAACAGCCCGAGTCGACCCAGCCCGCGGACGCGACCTCCGGGGGAGGGGTGTCCGACGATGTCCATGTCGTCGAGGCCGACGGCCGCCAGTACATCCTGGTCGGCACGGCCCACGTTTCCCAGGAGTCGGCGCATCTCGTCCGCGAGGTGATCGAGCGCGAGCAGCCCGACGTGGTCTGCGTCGAGCTCGACGAGCAGCGCTACAAGGCGCTGACCGAGAAGAGCCGCTGGGAGAACCTCGACATCAAGCAGGTGATCAAGCAGAAGCAGCTGCCGACGCTGATCGTCAATCTGATGCTCTCCTCCTATCAGAAGCGTCTGGGCGGCAAGCTCGGCGTCCTGCCGGGGACCGAACTGCTGGAGGCGACCAAGGTCGCCAAGGAGCAGGACATCCCCTTCGAGCTCTGTGACCGCAACGTGCGCACGACCATGCTGCGGGCCTGGAACTCGATGTCCTTCTGGAAGAAGAACAACCTGCTCGCCGCGGTGGTCGCCTCGATGCTCTCCAAGGATGAGCTGTCCGAGGAAGAGCTGCGCCAGTTGCGCCAGCAGGACGTGCTGTCGGAGATGATGAACGAGCTGGCCACGGCGATGCCCAACCTCAAGCGAGTCTTGATCGACGAGCGGGATGTCTATCTCGCCGAGAAGATCCGCCGGGTCAAGGGCGAGAAGATCGTCGCGGTGGTCGGCGCCGGCCACGTCGAGGGGATGAAGAAGATGCTGCTCGAGGGGGGCGACCCCGTCGACCTGGCGACCATCGAGGAGATCCCCAAGAAGTTCCCGCTGGCCAAGGTGGTCGGCTGGGCGGTTCCGGTGATCATCGTTGGCGCTCTCGGCTGGATCGGCTACACCAAGGGCTCCGAGGCCATGGGTGAGAACGCGCTGTTCTGGGTCGCGGTCAACGGCGTCCCCGCCGCCATCGGGGCGCTGGTCGCCCTGGCCCATCCGCTGACGATTCTGATCGCGCTTCTCGCCGCGCCGATTACCAGCCTGACGCCGGTGATCGGAGCGGGGTACGTCACCGCCTTCGTTCAGGCCTGGTTCAGTCCGCCCAAGGTGCGGGACTTCCAGACCGTCGCCGACGAGATGGGCAAGACCTCCAACTGGTGGAAGAACCGCCTGCTCAAGGTGTTCCTGGCCTTCATCCTGCCGACCCTGGGCAGCATGCTCGGCACCTACGTCGGGCTGGCCAAGATCCTCGGTGCTGCCGCCGGCGGCTCCAGCGGCTCCTGACCCTCTTCCGTTTCCGGCGCCCGCGACGGCCGGCCTTCGAGGCTCTGCTGGACCTGTTGCTCGAGCAGGAGCAGTAATCCGCCGCTGCGTCTGGGTGTATGGCGCCGCGCCGCCTTGCGCAGGAGCCGGCGGACCACCTCGCGGCACAGCTCATCGTCCAGCGAGGTCCGGGTGACCTCGAGCACCATCGCCCGCCGTCGCGATGCGTCCAGGATGAACGCGGCGACCCCTCCGGCCAGTTCTTCCGCCGAGGCCCGCGCCTTTCGCCGCTGAGGCGTGGTGGCCGACGACCAGACGGGGACCCCTCCGAGGAGTTCGAGGGGCAGGCCGTCGTCCAGTCGATGCCGTTCAACGAGCCGGCGCGCGGCAGCGCCCCGCTGTAGCAGCAGACGAAGCACCAGCCGTCCCAGGCCGTGACAGCCGTCGGCCCGTCCCAGACGGCAGGCCTGCAGGCCGTGAATGCCGGCGAGCACCCGCGCCTCTTCGCGGACCTTGCGGGCGCGGGGCGCCGCCT
>CAZBZH010000541.1:0-3516 GCA_964496265.1 uncultured Acidobacteriota bacterium
CCTCGAGCAGGCCCACGACCTCCTCGAACTCCTCCATCTCGGGCAGGTCGCCCAGGGTGTTGAGGCCGAAGTGGACGAGGAAATCCTTGCTGGTGCCGTAGAGGATCGGGTTTCCGATCACCTTCTTGCGGCCCATCATGCGAACCAGCTTTTTCTCCAGCAGGTTCTTCAGCGGTCCCGAGGAGTCCTTGCCGCGGATGGCCATGATCTCGGGACCGGTCACCGGCTGGCGGTAGGCCACGATCGCCAGGATCTCCAGTGCCGCCGGCGACAGCCGGGTTCGGTTCTGCTCGCGGAAGAAGCGGCGAACCCAGGCGCCGAGTTCGGGCCGGGTCGAGATCTGCGCTCCGCCGGCGACATGCTCGACCCGCAGGCCGGCGCCCTCGTTCTCGAACCGCTCGTCCAGCTGCTTCATCGCCTGACGCACGTCGTCGGCGGTCACGCCGCTGAGTGAGCGGGAGATCACCTTGGCCTGCACCGGTTCGCCGGCGGCGTAGAGAATCGCCTCGACGACCGCGACGAGCTCATCGGCGGACGGGGTCTCGGTTGCGCGGTCGCTCAATGTTCCTCCTCGGGGGACGTGCCACCTGCCACCGAGTATTCGCCGCCGGAGTCGGGGCCGGCCTCCTCCTCGGTGTCTTCCCGCAGGGCGATGCGGATCTCGCCGAACAGCTTGCGCTGGAAGGCGACGATCATGCGCAGTCGCATCATCTCGAGCACGGCCAGGAAGACGCCGATGCCCTCGAGGCGGGTCTCCAGACCGTCGAGCAGTTCGGTGAGCTCCATCGAGCCCTTCTGCTCCAGGCGGTCGGTCAGCCAGGCGATCTTGTCGGCCACCGACACGTCGTCCCGTTTGAGACGCAGCCGGGCCTCGTCGCCGAGCCGGCCCAGGAGCTTGCGGAAGGCGCTGACCAGATCGAAGATCTCGACCTTGAGCAGCTCCTCGTCGGCGAACTCCTCGGCCACCTTGCCGTTCCGCGTCCAGACGAGCCCCCGCAGGCTGTCGATCGCCTGCAGGTTTTCGGCAGCCTGCTTGAAGCGCTGGTATTCCTGAAGCTGCTGGGCCAGCTCGGCCCGCGGATCCTCCCGTTCCTCTTCCTCGTCGGTCGGGTCGGGAGGCAGCAGCATGCGCGACTTGATGTGCATCAGCGTCGCGGCCATGACCAGATACTCGCCGGCAACCTCGAGGTTCAGCTCGCGCATCAGATCGAGGTACTCGTTGTACTGACGGGTGATCTCGATGATCGGGATGTCGGTGATGTCGACTTCGTTGGCCCGCACCAGGTGCAGCAACAGGTCGAGGGGCCCCTCGAAGGACTCGAGCCGCACACGGTAGTCCTCGGCGGAGGCGCTGTCCTTTCCGGGCGCGCTCTCTTCGGGGCTACGGGCAGCCGGTTCTTCGCTCATGAACTCCCTTCAGCGACCGTGCCCCGGCGCATTGCCCTGAGCCGATCATGTTGCCTGCGGATCACGCGGGGGCGGGCCGATCCGGCGCCGGTAAGGGCAGCACCGGCGGGTCCGTTGCGGACCACCGACCGGGCGCGAAATCTACCACGGCGCCCCCCGGGGGTCAACGCGCGGCGGCGCGCTCCCGGGCCTGGGTCACCTGCTTGTCGAGCTTCTTGCGGGAGCCGCGGCAGGCGTGGCGGGTGGCGCTCCGGATCAGGTCGAAGATCCCCTCGTCCCGAACCCTCTCCCGCATCATCGACTCGTCCTCGGCGAGGCCCCGGGGACGCGCCTGGGTCCGCACCGCGATGCGGTTGCTGCGCAGGCTCTCGCCGGGCTCCCCGGCCAGGCGGAGATCCAGCTCGACCCGGACCGAGAACATTGCCGTGTAGAGGTTCCGGTTCTGCGGTCCGTCGGCGCGGACGCTGTCGCCCAGGGTCAGGTCGTGCTCGACCCGCTCCTCGTACTGGCTCAGAACCACCCGCAGCAGCAGGTCCGCCGGTTGGGCGTCCTTCTGCGCCGACACGTCCCGGTAGCAACCGTTGGCCCGCAGCTTCAGCAGCAGGTCGGAGAGAATGGTCTGGCGCAGGGTGTCCGGCCCGCCGGCACGGTCGAAGCCGACATCCACGGCGAGGTGGTACGGGAAGGCGTCGGCGGCGCTGACCGGTACGGCCAGGGCCAGGACGGACACCGCGATCGCGAGGAGACGTTTCGAAGAGCTCACGCAGACAGTGTGCCCCACCGGCGAAGGCGGGACAACCCGGCGGGTCAGCAGCGGAAGACGAGCTTGACCATCCCCAGGCTGACCTGGTCGCCGTCCTTGATCGCGTGACTGCGGCCGGTCTCCAGCTTGTCCCCGTTGACGAAGGTGCCGTTGAGCGCGCCGACCTCTTCGCTGATGAAGTAGCCGCCGCCCTGGCGCACGATCCGGGCGTGGCGCCGGGAGACACTGCGCTTGATGTCGGCACTGGTCAGGTCGACATCGGGCTTGAGGTCGGTCACCGGGTCGTAGCGGCCGATCAGGGTCTCGTCGCCGCTGAACTCGAACAGGGAGTTGTCCTCGATGCCTTCGAGTCGGCAGGCGCCGCCCAGTGCCGGGTTGGGAAGCGGCGGCGCTTCGGGGGTCGCCGGCGTGGCCGAGACGGCGTCGGGAACCGGAGCGAACCCGGGAACCGCCTTGGGTTCCTCCTGAGCCTCCGGTGTGTCGGCGGGTTCGGCGGCCTTGGGCGCGGGACTCCCCGCCCCCTGGGTCTGCAGCTCCTCGACCCGGCGCTCGGTTTCGCGAAGCCGAATCGAGAGCTTGCGCAGCATGCGGATCGCGATCTCGATGTTGCCCTTGATCATCTTGTCAAAGGTCATGCTGTTGATCTCGATCAGCTCGACGTCGTCCTCCGCCTCGGCGCAGGTCGTACGCGGCAGCCCCTCGAGAATGGACATCTCGCCGAAGAAGTCCCCCTTCTCCATGACGCCGAGCACCCGCTTGGTGCCGTCGCTCTGCCGGAACAGCCGAACGCTGCCTGACTGCACGATGTACATCGTGGTGCCCAGATCGCCCTCGGTGTAGATCCGCTGCCCTTCGCCGTACTGAACGACGAAGTTCTGAAACGGACTCACCGAGGCCTTGGGCGTCGGACGGCTCGCGGACGAGGTCGAAGTGGCACTCATGGGGCTCTCTCTCCCGCAGGACCGTCGCCGTTCGCCGGAGTGCTGTCCTCCTCGGCGGCGGCGTCCAGTCTGCGCTCGTACAGAATCTGTTCGGCGGTGAAGCGCACCATCTGGTCGGGATCTTCCTGGGCGATCTCCTGCAGGATCGCCGTGGTGCCCTCGCGGTCTATCCGGTCGATGGCACGGGTTGCGGCGACCCGAACCTCGACGGCCGGATCACGTCGCGCCTTGCCGCTCAATTCTCCGAGCAGGACTCCCAGGTCGGGCACCTGATCCGCAGCGTGGCGTTCGAGTAGTTGAGCGAGCGGTGTGGCGCAGTCGGTTCGCAGGTCCGGTCGCGGGTGGTCGAGCAGCGGCCGGATGGTGCCGATCACGTCGGCGTCTCCACGGCGAAACTTGATGTGG
>CAZBZH010000542.1:0-3511 GCA_964496265.1 uncultured Acidobacteriota bacterium
CTGCGCGATCCTGCCGTGTCTCACCGATTTTCCATAGATAGAAGCAGTTTCGGAACACTACGGAGATGTACTCCTGTGGTCTCGCGATGGCGTTGGATCGAATGCAATAGGTTTCTGCGGAATCGAGCTGGTTTGTACGGAAACTCGTCCTGGCGAGGTTGCTAAGTACGTATGCCTCCAGTCGATCGAACCCCGCTCCCCTCAGCTCCTTGAGGGTCGAATCGAGTAGTCGTGTGGCCTCGGGAATGCGTCCCAGGTCGATCAGCGCGTTCGATAGGTTGATGCGGATCGAGTTGGCCTCGAATGCGCGGCCGATACCCTCGAAGATCTCGATTGCCTGCTTGTAGATGCTGCAGGCCTCCTCACTGCGTCCGATCGCGTTGAGGACCTCCCCATGTGCAGCTGCAAGCGCCCCTAGGGTGTTGGGAGGAAGCTCCGAGATCCGCTCCGCTTCCTTCTTCGCCTGTTCGACTGCCATCAGGGCGACGGTAAACCTCCCAGTGCGGCGGCAGCAGAGAACAAAGCAGTCGAATGCCTGAATTCGCTGAGTCGGGGTGAGTTCCTGGTGGTTTAGCAGGTACTCGTACTCTTCCTTAGCGGCGTTGTACCTTTCAAGCCCAATTAGGCAGTAGGCTCGCCGGAGCCGCCACCCAAAATGGTCCTCTGTGGTTCCACTATCAGCGCAACTCTCGAGCAGGTATTCGTAGAGCCCGATCGCTTCTCGGAAATGCCCTCGTCTTCGCGCCCTGGTCGCCTCCTCCTCCGCCTCCTCCCGGCTCTTTCCTTCGATTGACGCCGAGAGCATCCCGTGCTTGAGATCGATCTCGAAGCGTTCCGCCATCGAGGACACCGGGACGCCGTAGATTTCGCTCAGGGCGAACATCCGCGGGAACGTCGGTACGGCCTGGCCGTTCTCGATGCGCGAGAGATGAGATTTGGTGATGCGCTCCGGGTATCCGGTCGACATCTCCTCGACGGCATCGAGGGACAGTCGGCGGGATTCGCGGACTGAGCGGAGATAGCGGCCGAATCTCCGGTTCTCAATGCTGAATGCCTTTTGCACGCCCCTACCCCCACAGGCGGCCTTGAGCGGGGGCACGTGTCGTGGACCGGGTGTCAACGGTTCTCCCTGCCATCTACGACCCGTTCTCAAGACCGAGTTGTCGTCCTGGGAATAGATAGACCGTGACAACCGACAGGCGTCGAGAAAAAACCCTCAAGTGAGTTGCGCATTCGAAACCCATTCGCTAAGTCTTTGCGTTACAGTTGCTTGTGGATTTTGCGCCTTGCGCCGTTGTCCGCGCAGATCGGCACGGAACGGTGACCTGAGGGGCGGTCTTCGATGGGGTAGACTCCTCGTCTTGGTTCAGCGGCAAGGGAGACTCTCGATGGCATGCCGGACGCTCATTCTCGGGACCGCGATCACGCTGGCCCTCTTCAGCCTCACCGGATGCGGGGGCGGAGCGGATGCCGATTCGACCGGTTCAGCGGCCGGCGGTGGCGGTGCTGCCGAGGGGAGCCCGGACGGCGCGCCTCCGGCCACGGTCGCGGAAGTCGACGAGTCTCCGGGTGCGCGGCTCTACGAGCAGTGGGGCTGTGCGGTCTGTCACGGCCAGGACCAGGGAGGCAACCGCTTCGGCCCCTCCCTGCGCGGCCTGGCGCCCCATTGGACCGCCGAGGACATGGCGTCCTATCTGCTGAAGCCCCAGTCCTTCCATGACCGCAACGACCGGATGCGCGAGATCGCCAAGAAGTACAACACGATGGTGATGCCCGCCTACGACCACCCACACGCCGACCGGCTGGAGCTGGCGAACTGGATCCTGTCGCTGGAGTAGCCCAAGGCCGCGCCGCAGCGGCCGCGGCTCTTGCGTTCGAGGACCTGCGAGGCTCTCGTGGCCCTGGATTTGGCGGCTGGCTCTGGCGGCCGAGGCCTAGCGGCCGGGCATCGCGCCGGCCGCCGGAGAGGCCATCAGCCGGCGCCAACACGCGACGACGCTCTGTTCTTCACTCTGCGGGGTGTGCGGCGCCGCCAGCTCCCGGGCGTTCTTGATCAACGGGTGCCAGCGGGTCGTCTGCCCGGCGAGCAGGTCCTGAAGCATCGGCTCCATCCTCCGCGCCAGGGTGATGTAGTCCCCGCCGTCGGCCAGGATCGCGTTCTGCTGCGGCCCGTCCCCCTGGAGGACGTCCCGCATGCCGATGCCGTGGTACCCGGCAACCACGGCGCCGGCGGACATCGCTTCCCAGACCGAGAGGTTCAGCGCCTCTTCGGTGCTGAGGGTCAGGAACACCGAGGCCTTGCGCACCTCGGCGGCGTAGTCGGCGTGGTCGAGGCCGTCGATGCCGACCCATTCGATCTGCTTCGCCATCCGTGGATCCCGGGCGCCGAGCACCCGCCGCAGGGCGTGGACCCGCCTGGCCTTGCGCTTGAAGTAGACGATCCGCGGCTGCTTCTCCTCGGGACGGTAGGCGAAGAGCTGCGGGTCGACGGCGAAGTCGAGCAGCTCGACGGGCAGGCCCATGCTCCAGGCGATGGAGTCCCGCACGAAGGGGGAGACGGTCAGCACCCGTTCGATGCCGTGGTCCCGCCAGTCCTGGCCCCGCCGCAGGTGGGGGAAGATGTAGGACCAGCTGAGGGCGCAGACGATGCGCCGCAGGGGTTTGTCCCGCAGGGCTTCCATCAGGTTGGCGGCGGCCTCGGGGATCACGATCACATCCCCGGCACTCAAGGCGGGGCCCGATTCCCAGGAGGCCACCGGGACGTCGGGCATGCCCGGGGCGCGGAAGCCCTGGCGGCTGTGGAGGATCGAGGCCTCGAATCCGTGCTCCACCAGGATGCGCACGTGCCGATACAGGCGATGGATGCCCCCGGAGCGGATCTCCATATCCGGGCAGAAATAGAAGATCATGAGGATAATGAATAGCGTCGATGGCGAAAGATGCAAATAATTTGAATTCCACTGTGGAGCCCCCGATCGTGCTCTTCTCCCGGCAATGGGAGGAGAACCCGGCCAAGCGCCTGCGGGTGATCGACCCATTGGAGCGCCTGGCGGCGTCCGGGGTGGTCGAGATTCACCCGCTGGAGGAGGTCTTTCGCCCCGATTCCGGCTTCGAGCGCCGGCGGGTCTCTGCGCTCTTTCTCTATGTTCTCGACTTCAACACCGGCTCCCCCGAGGTGGCCCGCGGCCTGCGCTGGGCCCTGCGCAACGGCCGGGCGGTGCTCTGCGATACCGATGATCAGTACCTGATCCCCCATGGCGCCAGCCCGTTCGACGGACCGTTGGATCCGCAGTTGCCGTACTTTGAGGAGCTGCTGAAGGCGGCCCACGCGGTGACCGTCACCGGTGACGCGCTGCGGGACGAGATGCAGGCGCTGAACGAGCGGGTGGTGGTGATCCCCAACACGGTCTCGCCGGAGCACTACGCGATCGGGGCTGCAGGCTCCGGTATGGTCCCCGCCGCCGATGACGTCGAGCAGGCAGGAGAATCCCTACGCGTGGGCTGGTGCGGT
>CAZBZH010000543.1:0-3508 GCA_964496265.1 uncultured Acidobacteriota bacterium
GAACCCCTCGCAGTGGACCTGGCCGCCACAGGGGCTCTCGGCCCCGCCGGGGGCGCCGCAGAGGGTATCGACGAAACCGGTCGGCGTCGCCGGTTCGTTGCGGATGCGCATGCTCCAGTCGTGATCCCGCAGCCCGGTGCAGTCCAGGCAGGTGTCGCCGTAGGCGCCGCAGTTGTCGGTCAGGTCGAAGCCCCGGCCGATGCAGGATTCCCGCGCGTAGAACAGCGCCACCGTGTCGGCGTAGGCCTCGGAGGTATTCTCGAAACCGCCGCCGTCGTTCTCGTCGAGACCGTGCCCCCACTCATGGGTCAGGAGCCCCGAGTTCTCGCCGGTATTGCTGCAGCCGTTGCCGAAGCGGAACATGTTCATCTCACCGCTCCAGCTGGCGTTGCAGAAGTTGCCGACGTTGGTGTTGACCACCACCGGTCCATTGAGCCAAGGGTTCCCCGGTAGGTACGAGCGGGCCATCTGGGCGATGCGGTTGGTGTGATAGAAGGCGCTGCGCGCCGCGCCGGTGTTGCCCGGCGAATCCTCCCGGCCGACCTCGCAGTTCTCCCCGGCCTTGAGTTCCAGATCGAAGTGCCCCTCGCAGTCCCGGGTCTCGTCGACGACGCCGCAGATATCGTTGATCGTGGCGAAGGGCCCGGTCAGATCCACCGACACGCGGGTCCCCGGATCGCAGGTGAACGCCCCGGACTCGTCGGCGGTCTCCAAGGTCCCGCCGTCCACCGAATAGTCGGCAAAGGGCATCGGGTAGCCGTTGACCTCGCAGCCCAGATCGACGCAGCTCTCGTCGGTGGCGACCGGGTAGACACCGCCTCGCACCCGGGCGTAGTGGGCGCCGTCGTAGAAGGCGAACAGGCTGCCGTCGTGAGCATCCACCTCGGCGGTCCACAGCGGCACCTCCCCTTCGATCTGGAAACGGATACGCCACAGCAGGCGATGGGTGCGCCGATCGCCGAGAGGATCGGGCTCGACCGCGCGGTAGAACAACTCCGGCCCCTCGTCTCCGTGCCGGTAAAGGTGATCGGCACCGTCCACTCCGAGGTAGGCCAGCACCGCGTCGAGGGCATCGTCGGCTTCGATCGACGGCACGGCGGAGACTTCCAGCGGCCGCAGCCGGTGCGCCCCGAACTGCACCAGGTGATCGCCGATCAGGTGGAACACCATGCGGGCGTTCTCCACCACGACCCCACCCCGGGCCTGCTCGAAACTGAGGAACCACTTGCCCGGGGCAACCTCCGACGACGCCCCCTCATCGAGACGAAGCTGAGCGGTGGCGGGGCCGAGCAGCGAGGCATGGCTCGCGAGAAACTCGGCGGCGCGATCAGCGATCGCCTCGCGACTCGGGGAAGCGCCCGAGGCCGGATCGAACCACCGAACGCGGCCGGTCGCCATGGCGGGCAGGCCGCTGCGACGATCGATCCAGATCGACCAGTCACCGGCGTGCTCCCGGCGAAAGGCATCCCAGGCGGCGCGCTCGGGCCGAGAGTCGGGCAGCGCGTCGAGTGCGTCGACGCCAACCGGCGGCGCCGGCCGCTCCCGCTCCAGGATGAAGGCGGCGTAGCGGCGGTCGAGTTCGGGCTGTACCGCGGCCTGGGCCAGCCCCAACCACACCATCCCGAGGATCAGGAACCACAGGCCGCGATGTCGCATCGATCCTCCTCTGCCGGCAACGGTCACTTACGCCGTTCCGCGGGTAGCGGCCACCCTGCCCTGGGGTTTCACGACCCGAAGGCCAGCCGAATCACCAGTCCATGGCCGAGTATCGCGGCAATCAGGGCCTTCAGCATGCCGCTCCACCCCAGCCGGGGATGACTGCGCACCACGGCGGTGAAGGTAAGGGGAAAGTAGAGCAGGACGCCGGTCACGGCCCCCGGACTGTACGCTCCGAAGTACAGGGTCGAGCCCAGGTGCAGGAGACCGTTGAGCCCGAACAGCAGCGACATCGCCGTGGGAAGGAACACCCGGCGAAGACCGGCCGCGACCGCCGCGGCGAAGGCGACCAGCGGCCAGGCGACCCGATTGATCGCCACGAAGCGCTCCTGGGTGAAATCCTGTTGCAGGTACTCACGGGCCCACGCGACGAATCCGGCGCCGCCGTAGACCTCCTCGAGCAGGTGCAGGCCGTAGCACAGAGGCAACAGCAGCGGCCAGAAGACCGGCCAGGCGGCGGGCAGTGGACTCGACGATGGGGGCGCCAGGGAGTGGGTTCCGCGCCGGCGGTCGCCGTCGCCCCGCGGAGCATCTCCCGCGGGAACCACGCCGAGCTCTCGCCGCAGATCGCCGAGGTTCATCTGCCGTGCCCGGTCGAAGTCCAGATCGTTCCGGTGAAAGAGCGAGGCGGCCCCCGAGCGACCGGAACGGCTCCAGGCCTGGAGCGTGCGCAGCGGCGCGATCAAGAGGCCGACCGCAACCGCAGAGGAGACGATCATCCCGGTGTAGAGACCCAGCGGCCGCAACCCGCGGCGGCATTCCCATGCGGCGAGCTCTCCCTCACCCACCGGATCGGTGCCGTAACCGGTGGCCACGTGATGCAGGTCGTGCAGCCGGATCGCCCAGCGGTGGTGGGGCGTATTGGGAACGGTGAAATAGAAACCGAGGAAGTTGGCCGGGGTGCGCGCGGCGTCGTAGCTCTCGAAGGTGAACCCGTTCTCATCGAAGTAGGCGTGGAGCGCCCGCTCCACCGGCCACTCCGGCGGCAACGGTTCCCCGCGGCCGGGCATGCTCGCGCCTTCGGTCATCGGCGCCCCCGCAAAAGAAAACGGCCCAGGAGAAGATCCCCTGGGCCGCCATCATAGTCCAAGCGTGGGTTCAGAGATCAGGGTCCTTCCCGATCAGGGTCCTTCCCAGTTGCAGGAGTTGACGCCCCGCACCTTGAAGAACTCGATGGAGGGCCCCGACGTGGCGGCCCCGGGGATCGTCAGACTGGTCGCGCCGTCGGTGCGCCCGGCAACGTCATCGTCCCCGAACTGCGGAGCGTCGTCGCTGAGCACGAAGTAGCCCGCGGCATCGAGGTTCTCGTCCCAGGAGAAGACCAGATCCGATCCGCTGCGATCGACCCGCAGGCCGAAGGTTTCGCCGGGCACCGCGTCGTCGCAGGTCGCCGGCGGGCAGACCTCGCCGAGCCCGAAGGTCATCGAGGCGAAGGAGGTCGGCGTGTCGTCGGCGTTCATCTCGAGATTCAGCGACAGCACGCCGGGACACGCCACGCCGGGCTGCACGACGATCTCGAAGTCGGTACCGCTACCGGCCTCGGTCTTGGCCGCCATATCGGGGTAGGCCGCGTCGGCGACGAGGACCCGCACCTCGGAACGGTCGGCGGCCCGCAGGCGGGCGCGGGCGCCGGTGGGGTCCGCGGCGCCGCTGCTGAACAGGGTGAGCAGGTCGGGGGTCAGGTCGGGGCCCACGCTCGTCGTCAGGTTGAACTCCCCCCCGACGCTTCCACCGGCCTTCTGCATCAGCGGAAGTGCGGTGGTGATCGTGGTGAAGGTGGAGACGGTCTGGG
>CAZBZH010000544.1:0-3507 GCA_964496265.1 uncultured Acidobacteriota bacterium
CGTACCATATCCTGCCCCTGCAGTCTCTTGCCGCCGGCGAGCGCTTCACCGCCCCACCAGTGGGGCGCCCCTGCCGCGCGGAGCGCGCGCTCGATCTCACCCGCCGCGTCGGCGGACACCGCGGCGAACAGGCCTCCCGACGTCTGGGGATCGAACAGCAGCGCCCGCTGCCACTCCTCGGTACCCGCCCGGAGCGTGACCTTGTCCCGGAAAGCCTCGGCGTTGCGCCGGGTGCCTCCCGGGATCCTCCCCTGCTCGGCGCAGGCCCGGGCGCCTTCCAGCAGCGGCAGGCGATCGAAGCGAATCCGCAGCCGCAACGAGGACTGGGACGCCATCTCGAAGCCGTGCCCCATCAGCGAGTAGCCGGTGATGTCGGTGCAGGCGTGGACCGCGCCCTCGGCCTCGCCGAGGATCCGCGCCGCGTTGGCGTTCAACCGGGACATGCTGGCCACCGCCCCGTCGAGGGACGCCGAGTCGATGGCGTCGGCGCGGTGGGCGGTGGTGATCAAACCGCTACCCAGCGGCTTGGTCAGCAGCAGGCGATCCCCGTCGAGGGCGCCCCCCTTGGTCCAGACCCGCTGGGGATCGACCAGGCCCAACGCCGCCAGGCCGTACTTGGGCTCCTGGTCGGTGGTGGTGTGCCCGCCGGCGATCACGGCGCCGGCCTCCCGCACCTTTTCCCCGCCGCCCCGCAGGATCTCCGAGAGGATCGACTCGGGCAGGTCGTCGGGGAAGCCGACCAGGTTCAACGCGAACAGCGGACGGGCGCCCATGGCGAACAGATCCGACAGCGCGTTGGCCGCGGCGATCGCGCCGAAGGCGTGGGGGTCGTCAACCACCGGCGGGAAGAAGTCGGTGGTCAGCACGAGCGCACGGGTCTCGTCGAGGCGCCAGACCGCGGCATCGTCGGGTGTCGACAGGCCGCTGAGCAGGTCGGGGAAAGCCTCCGGGTCGAACATGTCGGCGAGCGGGCGCAGCACCTGCGCCAGGGACGCGGGTCCCATCTTGCTCGCTCAACCGGCGCAGCTTGCCCGGGCGGTCAGCCGGATCTTCTCCTCGCCGGCCTTCTCTCCTGCGGACATGGCGTCTCCCGTAGGGCGTCGTTCCGTTGAATGAAGTGCCCGGCGAGGTGCCGCCCGCCGGACACTCCAATCATAAACCGGTTCGGGCCTCGGGGTCAGAACCCAAAGCGGACCCCGGCGAGCACGGTGCGGTCGATCCCCGGGCGCAGCCCCGCGGGACGACGGGAAACCACGTACTGTTCATCGAACAGGTTGCGCACCTGAAGCTGCAGGTCGAGGTTCGAACGCAGGGTGTAGCGGGCCGACCAGTCCACGGTGACCTGGGCGTCGATCGATTCGGCCTGAGGGATCGCGCCCTGTCCGGCGTCGGTGCGGGCCTCGCTGGTCAGGTTGACGTTGGCGTGAGTGGCGAAGCGGGGGAAGACCAGGCCCGCGCTCAGGGTCGCCTGCTGTTCCGGCAGATAGGGCAGGTTGTCCCCGGCGAGCACGTCGCCCCACGGCCCGAAGTCCGACTCGAAGCTGTTGGAGAACTGGGCGTCGGTGAAGGTGTAGACCAGCGACACCGGCGCGCTGAATCCGGCGTTCCGGCCGGCGGTCAGATCGTGCCGCAGCGAGAGTTCGAGCCCCTGGACCTCGACCTTACCGCCGTTGAACACATCGCCGACGTCGCAGTCCGGATCGACGGAGACGGTGCAGACGCCGAGCAGGTTGTCGTAGTCGTTGAAGAAGCCGATGACCTCGGCCTGGAAGCCCCCGGAGTGGTGGCGGTAGCCCAGCTCGTAGTTGACGCTCTCCTCGACCCGGGTCTCCTGGGCGGCGCCCGGTCCCGGAGGCGAGAAGCCCCGGTGCACCCCGACGAACAACACCCGGCCGTCCTGGATCTCGTAGCTGGCCCCGACGCCGGGAATCACCTCGTCGACCGAGTTCTGCCGGGGATCGCGGGTCAGGGTCGTGCGCGCGGCATCGGCAAAGTCGCGGCGTTCGAAATCAATGGACTCCAGTCGCACGCCGGGGGTGAAGGCCCAGCGGCCGACGGAGATCGTGTCCCGGACGAACAGCGAGACCGCCTCGGCGTCGCTGATCCGGTTGGCCTGGCTGCCGGGAGCACCGAAGCTCGTCAACTGCATCACACCGCCCGAGGTCATGCGGAACCCGTCCTCCTCCTGGAAGCGGTCCTCCTGGTCCTCGTGGTAGCGGGCGCCGAACTCCAACGCGTGGGTCACATTGCCGCTTTCCAGATTCAGCCCGGCCCGCAGGTCGAGCCCCCGGCTGTAGTAGTCGCGGCGGTTGTTGCGCACGCTGAGGGCGTCGTCGGCCGAATCGGCGGCGAGGTCGGCGCGCAGGATGTCGAATTCGCCGGCGAAGGTGGTGGGGTCGGCGAGGACGTTGGCCACGCCGATACCGTTGACCCGCTCCAGCTTGCGCCAGTTGCGGAAGAAGTCGTTGTTGTAGGCGGTGACGGTCAGATCGAAGCGCTCATTGGGACGGAACAGGTAGCGCGCCTGGATCTGCTCGTGGTCGGTGTCGATGTTGTCTTCCTGGGAGGCGGCGTAGCGGCGGTTCGGATCGGCGTCGAAGTCCGCCTGGCTGAGCCCGAGATAGGTCTCATTGCCGAACTGGGTGGTCTTGCCCAGCTTCAGCTCGAAGGCGTGGAACGCCGGCGAGGAGGCGTCGCTGGTGAAGCGGACCTTGGCCATGTAGTCCTGGAGATCGAATCCGGTTTCGCCCCCGTTGTCGAGGTTCTTGAAACCCTCGGTGTCGTTCTGGAAGGTCTCGAACAGCCAACCGAACCGTTCCGACGAATCTCCGACCCGCACCCGTCCCTGGAGGGTGCTGTTGTTGCCGACCATCAGGTCGACGTCGCCGCCGAAGCCGTCGGGGATCGGCGAAGACAGCATGTTCAGCACGCCGCCGTTGGTGTACGGGCCCTGCTGGATCGACGCGGAACCCTTGTGCACCTCGATGCCCGCCATGCGTCCCGCCGTGGGGAAGTAGTAGGCGGAAGGGGCCGAGTAGGGAGCCGGCGCGGCCAACACGCCATCCTCGAGCAGCGTGATCTTCGAACTGCGTTCGACGCCGGTTCCGCGCATGCCGATGTTCGGCCGGAGACCGTAGCCATCTTCCTGCTGAATGTTGACTCCGGGAATCAAGCCGACGATGCGGTGAATGTCGGTGTAGCCCTGCTCCCGCAGGGTCTCCTCGTCCAGGTAGTCCACCGAGCCGGGGATGCGAATGCGCTCATCGGGGCGGCCGGCAACCCGTACCCGCTCGAAGATGTCCGATTCGGCGGGTTCGGCGGCGTCCTTCTCGTCGCCCGTCGAGCCGGACTCGGCAGCGGCCTTGGATGACTTCGTGTCATCGGCGTCCTCCGCCTTCTCGGCGAACGACGTGGTGGGTGCCAGCAGCAGGAGCATGGCGATCAGGAGGAGGACCTTGGGGAACTTCATCGGGGACTCCAACCGGCCGCATGGAGATCGGCCTCGAG
>CAZBZH010000545.1:0-3503 GCA_964496265.1 uncultured Acidobacteriota bacterium
TGATCCGGGCCTCGGCGACCCCTTCCAGCCGTTCCAGCGCCGTGGCGACCTGGCGTTCGGCGACCCGGCGCAGTTCGGCCAGGGATGGCCCGCCCTCCTCGGCGACGAGACCGAGGGTCAGCACCGGCGCCTGGCGCGGATCGAATCGCCGCACCAGCACTTCTTCCACATCGGGATCGGAACGGATCGGCCCGGCTGCCTTCTCGACCTCGACCAGGGCGAAGTCCATGTCGGTATCCCAGCCGAACACCACCGTGGCGACGATGCGCCCGGTACGAGCCACCTGGGAGATCTCCCGAATGCCGCTGACGGTGAACAGCCGCTGTTCGATCTGCTCGCCGTAGAGCCGCTCCATCTCGGTCGGCGGCCGGTCTCCCGAGCGCACCGAGACCACGATGGTCGGGCTCTGCAGGTCGGGCAGCAGATCGAGGGGCAGGTTGCCCAACGACGTCCAGCCGAGAATCACCAGGGTCGCCGCCAGCACCGCGACGGCGACCGGCCGCCGGGTGGCCAGGCGGGTCAACGTTTCCACGCTAGCCCCCGGAAACGGTGACGCGACTCTCGTCGGTCAGGGTCTCGAGCCCGCGCACCACGATGCGCTCGCCCGGTTCCAGGCCCGAACGGATCTCGACGATGTCGTCGTCGCCCAGTCCGAGCCCGACATCCCGCTGCTCGACCCGTTGACCCTTGACCACGAACACGACCTTCTTGCCGCCCCGGTCGGCCACCGCTTCCCGCGGCACCACCGTGACGTCTTCACGCTGCTCGGTGACCATCGTGACCTCGACGAACATGCCGGGGCGCAGCAGGCGTTCCCCGTTCTTCACGTCGATCTCGGCGCGCAGGGTGCGGGTGGTCGGATCCAGCGAAGGAGCCAACCGCAGCACCCGGCCGTCGAAGCGCCGGTCGTCCCAGGCGTGGTGCCGCACCCGGGCACTGAGCCCGCTGCGGATCCGGGAAACATCGGGGCCGACCACGTCGACGTCGGCGATCAGGCGGGAGGTCTGGGCGATCTCGGCGACCACCGAGCCCTGGGTGATCAGCTGGCCCTCGGGCAGGGGGCGTCCCTGCTCGTCCCGGGCCAGCGAGAGGATCACACCGCTGATCGGCGTAATCAGATTCGAGCGCTTCTCGGTCAGCCGGCTGCGTTCCAGCTCGACCTTGGCCTCGGCCAGGTTGGCCTCGGCGGAGGCGAGCTCCGCTTCGCTGACCAGGCCGTCGTCGAACAGCTTCTTGGTCGAATCGTAGTCCCGCTTGGAAGTCTCGTAGCGCTCCCGGGTCGCCTCGGTTCGGGCGGCAAGCCGCACGTCCTCGCCGGTGATCTCGGCGATCTTCTGCCCGGCCTGCACCCGCGAACCCTCGACCAGCCGGTTGCCCCGGGAATCCCGGGCGATGGTCAACTCACCGGCCGTTTCCGCGCGAAGCGCCGCGGTCTCGGGGGAGCGCAGCGATCCGGTACAGACGATGCGGTCTTCCACCGATCCGGTTTCCACCTCACGGGCGAACACCGGCACCTCGAACTCGATCTCTTGCTGATCCACCGTCGGCGTACAGCCGGCGAGAAGGCTCAGTCCCATCACGACCGCCAGCATGGCGATCCGCCCCCAACGTGTGCTTACTCGCATCAGGTCCGATCCTTCGCTCCCCCGCGGGATTGGGGTACCCAGCGAATCGCATCCGCGATCACGACTCGCCCTTCGGTCTCATCGGAGACCACGACCCTTACTTCTCCGGCGGCAATCTCATGGATGCCCAGGCTGTTCCATCCGTCGCGGCCCTGACTGGCCTCGAAGGGGATCTCCCGTTCGCCCGAGCTGTCTTCCACGATCAGTTTCCAGGTTCCCAGGCGGTCCTTCCGGCGGACCTTCGGCAGATGGTACTGGAGCTCCCAGGGACCATCCTTCGGAATCTCGGCGCTGAACACCGCCCGCTCGTTCCCCTTGCCCTTCTTCTTGAGCGCCTGGGTGTGGCGGTAGCGTCCGTAGGCCGAGGTCTTGTCGTCCCGGGACCACTTGCCCGTGGGCTGGCCGAACTGGGCGACCGGCAGACCCTGGTCGGTGTTCTCGTCGTCGGAACCCTTGCCGCTGACCCGGATCGACTTGTCGTCGAGGGTCTCGATGCTGAAGCCCTCGTCCAGATCGTCGACGATGATCGCGGTCTCCTCGACCTCGACCCACTCGGCGGCCAGGGTGCCGTCGAAGGGCTCGGCCTCGACCAGTTCCTCGTCATCGAGGGGCGGCAGGGTGATCTCGAAGGGATCCCGGTTGAGCGACAGGTAGGGCAGCACCCGGACCCAGCGAGGGGGTTCCGAGGTGACGATGCCGACCTCGACCGCCGAACGTCCGGCGATCTCGATCGGGTCGGTCTTGCCCAGGTTGTCCCGGTCCCGGCCTTCGCCGACCCGGTAGTCCAGGCGCAGCAGGCCCGGTGCGGCCTCGTCGTTACGCAGCACGACCCGGGTCTGGTAGCGCGGGGTACCGTCGTCGCTGTCCTCGATGCGGAAGAGCTCCGCCTTGCCCACGGCGAAGCCGGGCAGCGCCGTCTGCTGCAACCAGACGTTGAGCCAGTCGCGCAGGTCCTCGCCAAGGCCGTCGCCGGCGTTGGCCACGTCATCGATCTCGAAGGTCTCGCCCCGCTTCGATTCGCGGACGGCGGCCAACAGTTGGGTCGCCTTCTCCCGGCCGAGACTGTCGAGCAGGGATTGCCCCATGGCGCGGCCCTTGAGGTTCAGCGCGTCGAGGGCGGCATCCGGGTCGGCCCAGGGATCCAGATCCACCAGCGACGCTTCCAACACGCTGTTCCAGATCTCCGGCTGGGAGGTGACCTGATGGATCAGCACGTCGGCGTAGGAGTCGCCGATGCGGTCCGGGTCGGCCATCTCCTGACCGGCCATGATGAACTGGGCGCCGACCTCCTGGTCGAAGAAGTGCACCGAGAAGAACCCGGTGTTCTCGGTCACGACTCGGGTCGTCAGGTCTTCGAGCACGTAGTCCAGCGCAGCCGCGGCTTCACCGCCGCCGGCGGTCTGAAAGCCGAAGAAGCTGCGGGCGGTGGCGACGAAGGGGTTACCGCCGTTCATGTCGTTCTCGAAGAACGACTCGAGCAGATCGACCTTGAAGCGGGGCAGCCCGCCTTCGCGCTCTTTCCAGTTCGATTCGTCATTGATCTGACGGAAGTTGGCGGTGGGGAAGCTGTTCTCACGCACCAACACCATCGCCGGCTGGATCAGCGTGCTGTCCATGCGCCAACCGCTGCCGTAGCCCCGCAGGGTGCCCGGGACCTCGACCATGGTCAGCGCGTCGTAGGGGTAGGCCAGCCCGGCCTCTCCGGCGTCGGCCAGTTTCTCCGACAGCCAGTTCTGGATCTCCTCGCCGGCGTCGTCGAACAGACCGAAGCGTTCGGCGTGGTTCCGGTGCAGCATCATCGACAGCGTGACACCGTCGATCTCGGTCGAGCGTTCTTCGAAGGGGCCGGCGATCAGCGCGACCTGGGGCACCGGGGCG
>CAZBZH010000546.1:0-3498 GCA_964496265.1 uncultured Acidobacteriota bacterium
GGACTGGTCACCGCGGAGCAGGCCCAGAAGCTCGCCACGGACCACCCCGACCACGCCGACGCGATCCGCACCCTGACCCCGGTTCCCGGGCGTACGCGAGCCTGAGCAATGGGCATCGGCCTCGCAATCCTGGTCTGGCTCGGCATCCTTGTCTTCGTGCTGAGCATCGTCGCCATGATCTTCATGGTGCCGCTGGTCGACGCACTCGATGCGCTTGCTCGCAAGCTCGGCCTTTCCAAGGCCTATCCCGGCCGCTCTACCGGCCAGATCACCACGGCCACGGTCAAGAGCAAGTTCACTCCGGGAGCCGATTCCAGTCGGGCGACGGGCAAGGTCGAAGCCAACGGCGAATTGTGGGACGCGGAGTGCTCCGCCGAAATTGCGAGTACACTCAACGAAGGAGACCAGGTGGAGGTCCGCTACGGATCCTCGCTCCGAGTCGAGATCGTCGAGAAGGCCGACACACCATGACCCTCTTCGAACTCGCACGCACCCTGCCCAACGGCTTCCACGACGCGGAGCTGAAGAGCATTCACCTGGATTACGAAGAACTCGAGGCAACGCTGACCGTGGACCTTTGGATCGGGTCCATGCAAGACCCGCCGGAGCAACGGGAGACCTACGAGCCGGTCAAAGTTCAACTCTCCGGCCTGGAGTACTTCCTGATCGACGCGCCGAATCCCACCGGGACATCCGGAGAGCACTACAAGGAACCAGGTACGGTGCGCCTCGACCTCTGTGAGCCAGCGCCCGAAATCACCTCGAAGCTACCCGGGCCCGGGGAAGCCTGCCTGTTCTTCGCCGAGCGTTGGAACTCCTTCATTCACCTTGCCGCTGCCGAAGCACAGATCATCTGGCGCGGCGAGAAGTACAGCAACGCATGATTGATCGGCGATGGACCTCCTTTGAGCCCCTGATCAAGGCCGGTAATCCTCGTTGAGCAGGAGGGGCTCCGATCTCACCACACGCCTCGACGATTCGCTCTCCGCGGCCATCGAGACAGAGGTCTCGACCCGCGTGCTCGTCAGTCTGGCTCTCACGACGATACTGATCGGAATCCTTGTCGTCGGGGCGGTCCGTTGGCTCTCCGGCCGAGAGCTGATCAACCACTACTCGACGGAAGTCTCTGCAGTGGTGGCCATGGGCTGGATGGCCGTGGGTCTCGGTCTGGTCGCCCTGGTTACGCTCGGAATCTTGGTTCTCGGGGACCGCACAGGCCTATGGGCCTTGCTCAACCGGCCGCTCGTGGCCGAGAGCCATCCTCTGTCGCGACTCATCCGCGGCTTGCTCACGCTCCTGGACAGGTGGGATCTCTTGGTGGGCTGCGGCGTTATCGCCGTGGTGGCCACGTTCTTCTTCGCCGAGCCACTGGTTCGGTGGATCCTCGGGGCGACGGCGGCCGTCGCACTGCTGCTTTTCCTACTGCTCCGCCGGCGAGACCGGCGCTGAGCGCAGCGCGAACCCCCGCCTAGCTCCCGAGGAACACCCCGGGCGGCCCGGAACTCGAATCCCTCCAGCCCTTGGGCTTGGCCTCCGAAATCGAGGCAATCGTCTTCATCGTCATCTGCAGGCCCTTGGCCTTGACGCCGCGGGCGGTGACCTTGGAGGTGTCGAAGACCTGCTGATGGATCCGCTGGCCCTTCTTCTTGGCGAACTTGACCCACAGCTTCTTGGGATCGTTCATCGAGAACCAGATCAGCTCGGCACCTTCGGGGATCAGGCGGTACTCCTTGTTCAGGATCGCGCCGCCGAAGGTGAAACGTTTGATGTAGGTGAAGCCAGCGTCGTCCCGGTAGATCGCCAGGAAGATCTTTTCCTTGTCCAGCGGCGCGCAGTACTGGAGCCCCCCCTCGACGAACAGCTTGTCCGGCGGGTTGACCAGCTTGTAGCCGCCGTCTCCGCGCACCACCAGCAGCTTGTCCAGCGATGAGCAGGTCAGCAGTTCCTCGCCCCCCTTGACCGCGTGGCCGATGTAGTGTTTCTCGGTGTCGTGGAGCAGGGTCAACTCGTTGGCGGTCAGGTCCCGCACCTCGATCTCGCCGAAGGTGGTGACCTCGGTCAGCCGCGGGTAGTCCCCGGCGAACTTGCGCACGATGCCTCGCAGGTAACGGATGGCGTAGGCGGTGAGGTCCGACAGGTACTTGTCGACCTCCTCCATCCGGGCCAGGATGTCGCCAATCTGCTTGCGGTGCTTCTCCATGTCGTAGCGGGAGATGCGCTTGATCTTGATGCCGAGCAGCATCTCGACATCCTTGCCGGTGACGTCGCGGCGCAGCAGCTCCCGGTGTTCGTTGACCCCGTCGAGCACCGCCTTCTGCACCAGCTCGTAGGTCTTGCACTCCTCGATGCGCTTGTAGATCCGGTTCTCGACGAAGATCTGGACCAGCGTCTTGTGGTGCAGTTCGTCCAGCAGCTTACGCTTCTCGGCGTTGAGCTCCCGCTCCAGCAGCCGCACCAGCATCTTGGTGTTGTGCTTGAGCACCTGCTCGACGTCGAGTTCGACGGGGCGGCCCTTGTGGATCGTGACAATGCGGCTGGAGAGCGCGACCTGGCAGTGGGTGAAGGCGTAGAGCTTCTCGATGGTCTTGTCCAGGTTCTCGCCGGCTTTCAGCTCGACCTGGATCTCGACGTGTTCGGCGGTGTAGTCCTGGATCGACTTGATCGCCATCGACTTCTTCTTGGCCACCCCCTCGATCGAGGCGATCATCGAGTCGGTGGTCACCCCGAAGGGCACCGAGCGAATGGCCAGGGTCTTGTCGTTGAGCTTCTCGATCCGCGCCCGCAGCTTGATCCGGCCGTTGCCCTTGTCGTACTCCGAGGCATCCATCAGGCCGCCCTGCTGGAAGTCGGGCAGCACCTGGAACGGCTTCTTCTGCAGGATCTTGATCTGGGCGTCGAGCAGTTCGCCGAAGTTGTGGGGCAGCACCTTGGTGGAGAGGCCCACCGCGATGCCCTCGGCGCCCATCATCAACAACAGCGGCAGCTTGGACGGCAGCAGCACCGGCTCCTTGCGCCGCCCGTCGTAGCTCTGGACGAAGCGGGTCAGCTCGTCGTTGAACACCTGGCTGCGGGCCAGCTCGGTCAGCCGGCACTCGATGTAGCGGGAGGCCGCCGCCGGGTCGCCGGTGTGCAGGTTGCCGAAGTTCCCCTGCCCCTCGATCAGGTAGCGCTTGTTGGCCAGGGTCACCAGGGCGTCGGCGATCGAGGCGTCGCCGTGGGGGTGGTACTGCATGGTGTGGCCGACGATGTTGGCCACCTTGATGAACTTGCCGTCGTCGGTCTCGTTGAGCGAGTGCAGGATGCGGCGTTGCACCGGCTTCAGGCCGTCGTCCAGATCGGGGATCGCCCGGTCGCGGATGACGTAGGAGGCGTACTGCAGGAAGTTCTCGTCGATCATGCGGTGGAGGTAGCCGTCGGCACCTCCCCCGTCACTCCCGTCGTGATCGCCTCCCGGGCCTGGGGGTCCTCCCGGGCCGTCGCCGGAGCCGTCGTCGGCCC
>CAZBZH010000547.1:0-3497 GCA_964496265.1 uncultured Acidobacteriota bacterium
ATGCAGGCGACCCGTGTCGATGTCCCCGCCGAGTCCGTCGGCCGCAATCTCACGGCGCTCTTCATCTCGATCATGGTCTGCCTGGGTGTCGGCGGGGTCGGTTCGGGCCTGACCAACGCGTCGGTCAAGACCTGGTACCCCACGTTGATCAAGCCGTCGTGGAATCCTCCCGATGCGGCCTTTCCGATCGTCTGGACCACGCTGTTCGTGATGATGGGGGTCGCGGCGTGGCAGGTCTGGCGCCGCCGCCACGAGCTGCGGGTCGACCGGGCGTTGACCCTGTTCACGGTTCAGCTGGCGCTGAACATCGCCTGGTCCGCCTTGTTCTTCACCCTGCGCAACCCGGGATTGGCCTTCATCGAGATCCTGTTGCTGTGGGTGATGATCGCCGCGACGATCGCGACCTTTTTCAAGGTCTCCCGGCTTGCCGGGTGGCTGTTGGTGCCCTACCTCGCCTGGGTCAGCTTCGCGGCGGTGCTGAACTTCACGATCTGGCGGCTGAACGGCTAGCGGGCCGCGGCGTTACTGGACGCGCAATCCCTCGGGGGCATCCGGCGTCGTCGGTCCGCTGCCGCCGCCTACCTGGGCCTCGTTGGAGTAGGCGCCCTCGCCGCCCGCCGCGTCGATCGCCGTGACCCGGTAGTACCAGGTGCCCGCCGCGACGCTGTCGCTGAAGCTCGGGTTCGACGTGGTACCCACCTGGGTAAACGGTCCTCCGGCGCTCCCGCTGCGGTAGACCGCGTAGCCGGTGACGTCGCTCTCGAGACTTGCATCCCAGCTCAGGTTGATCTGGTTGCCGTTGCGGCTGCCGCTGAGTCCGCTGAGCGCCGCCGGGAAGTCGTCGATCTCGGCGACCCACACCTGGGCGGTGCCCTGGGAGATGTTGGGGGTGCGCACCCAGACGATCCGGTTGCCCTGGATGTGCGGATCGTTGTCTTCCAGCAGGCTGCGGGTGACCCGCCGCTCCTCGTCGAAGGTCAGGTCGTAGAGGAACACATCCCATTGGCCGGTCGAATGCCGCTGGTCGCGCCAGACGACCTTGTCGCCGAAGAGGTGGGGACGTCCCTGGGTTCCCGGCGCGTTGCTGACCACGCGCTCCTGGCCGCTGGCCAGATCGTAGAGATAGATGTCGGTCGAGCCGGTGCGGCTGTCGCCGTAGACCACCTGCTGCTCGTAGATGTCCGGATGCAGCGTCTGTCCGACGCCGCCGAGGTTGAGGTCGGTCTCGACGCCGGTGGCCAGGTTCTTGACGCTGATGCCGAAGGGGGCGTCGTTATTGAGGTAGACCATACGGTCCCCCCAGATCGCGGGCGCCTCCTGCTGTCCGCCGAAGGTCAGCTGTTCGTTCTGCCCGGTGGAGAGATCGTGGCCCCAGATGTGGGCCTGCCCCAGCCCGTCCCGGGCGTCGACCCACACGATCTGATTGCCGAAGACGTCGGGAGTCACCTCGGCGGAGAAGCCGTCGGTGATCTCGGTCTCCTGATCCGAGGCCAGGTCGTAGTGGGAGATGTCGTAGGTGTCGACCGGGTCCGGCGTCTCGAACAGATCGGCCCAGACGATCGAGTCTCCCTGGATCATCGGCGCGATCTCGACGCCGACGCGGCTGGTCACCTGGCGCTCCTGGTCGGTGGCCAGGTCGTAGATGTAGATGTCGGGGAAGTCCCGTAGGTTACGCTCGTCGGCCCAGGCGATGCGGTCACCCCAGATGGTGGCGTTGTACTTGCGGCCCGCGGCGCTGGTCAGTTCCCGGGATTCGAAGCGGTAGGAGTAGGCCTCGACCGGACGCATGACCCGGTTGTTCTGTTCGAAGTACTCGGCGACCTGGTTGCCCCGGTCGACCACGGCGTACAGCGTGCGCCGTCCCCGGGAGGGCAGATCGATCAGGATCTGCCGGGTCGTGGCGGACCCCGCCGCCAGGTTCGACAGGGTCTCGCTGTAGAGCAGGCTGCCGCCGGCGCCCGGGTCCCCGTCGAAGATCTCGAGGGTGACGTTGCTCGCGCTTTGCTGGCCGGCGTTGCGGGCGGTGACGGTGACCGGCAGCGGCGCTCCCACGGCCACCGTGGCCCGGCCGACCTGCAGGTCGGCGGTCAGCTCGACCCGGTTGACCGCGGCGTCGGCCTGCTGCACCGCCTGGAAGGCGTTGATCCGGCCCCAGCCGAACAGGTCGTCGAACCCGCCGCTTCCCAGATCGTCGGCCGACGACTGGATCACCGCGCGGACCATCTCGTTGGACAGGTCCGGCTGCTGCGAGAGCACCAGAGCGGCCAGGCCACTGACGTGCGCGGCGGCGAAGGAGGTGCCCCCGTCCCGGTAGTAACGATCGCCGACCCGTTGGAAGGCGACGCTCTGATTCTGGGCGGAGAGGGTCGACAGAATGTTCAGGTGATTGAAGTCCGGGTCCCCGAGGTTGTCGTCGGAGCCCGGCGCGGTCACATCCAGGTTGAAGCCGAAGTTCGAGGCGAAGTAGATCCGGTCGTCGTGCTGGACGGCGCCGACCGCGATGGTCTGGTCGAGGCAGGCGGGGAAGCTGGCCAGATCGTCGTTGAGTTCGGAGATGTCGTTGGCGCAGTCGCCGATCTCGCTACCGGAGTTGCCTGCGGAGACGACGATCACCGCACCCAGTCCGTGAGCGTAGGCGATGGCGTCCCGCAGCGCCTGGGGTGCCTCACCCTTGTTCGACAGGCTGATGTTGATCACATCGGCGCCGTTGTCGGCGGCGTAGGTGATGCCCTGGATCAGGGCGGTGAGGTTGGTGGCGCCGGTGTCGGTGGAGACCTTGACCGCCATCAACTGCACCTGCCAGACCAGGCCGGCGATCCCGGTTCCGTTGTCGCCGACCGCGCCGATGACGCCGGCCATCAGGGTGCCGTGCTGGAAGCGATCGATCACGTCGTTGTTGTTGAGCGCGAAATTCCAGCCCGAGACGTCGTCGACGTAGCCGTTACCGTCGTCGTCGACGCCGTTCCCCGGGGTCTCGCCCGGGTTGTTCCAGGCGTTGCCGGCCAGGTCTTCGTGGGCGAAGTCGATGCCGCTGTCGATCACCGCGACGACCAGATTCGGGTCGCCGGTCTGGAGATCCCAGGCCCGGTCCGCCTCGATGTTCTGCAGGCGCCAGAGGTCGGGATAGGTCTGTCCCCAGGAGCCGCTGCTCCAGCTTCCGTCCTGTTCCGGATCGGCGTAGGTGTCGTTGGGTACGGCGTCGAGATGCAGGGCGACGTTGGCCTCGGCGTGGCGCACCTCGGGAAGCTCGCGCAGATGCTTCGCCACCCGCGCCGGCTCGACTTCGGCAGTGAAGCGCACCGTACCCCAGCGCGCCAGCGCCGGCATCAGCGGTTGCCGCGGGGCGCGGCCGCTGCGGCGGGTGAAGGCCGCGCGCACGTCGGCTTCCTCTCGGGGCACACGGAATAGCCGCTGACCGGGGCCGAAGCCGTAGCCCTCGAGTTCCGGGTAGCGTTCCTCGACCTGGCTCCAACTCACGCCGTCGTGGAGTTGGATCA
>CAZBZH010000548.1:0-3496 GCA_964496265.1 uncultured Acidobacteriota bacterium
TTCGCCGAGCTATCTCTCGACGGGTGATCGGAGTCGTCTTGGCGTTAGGATGGAGCTGCATCCGGGATCTCCTTTGGGGTGATTGAGTTGTGGTGAACCCAATTCTTCCAAAGGACCCGGGTGCCTCCACCCGGAAACAACCTGCCTAGCTTTCACAGCTAGCGGTCCCGGTCGGAGAGCGGGTTGTTTTCGAACCGCCGAAATTCCGCTTTGCGCCGGTCTCGGACAGATGGGATGATCGGGGTGGGCGGATTCCCAATTTCCAGCGAGGAGCGAGACCCCCCGATGAAGAAAGCCCTGATCGCCACGATGCTTGGACTGGCCCTGATGGCCCTGGCCGCAGCGCCGGCTCTCTCCGCGGAGGCCCGCACCCTCAAGGGGGAATACGTCTGGAACGCCATGGACGGCGGCGGCCCGCTGGAAGCGGTGTTCACCCCCACCGGCGAGGGCCAGTGGGAGGTCGACTTCAACTTCACCTTCCGCGGCGAAGATCACACCTACAGCGGAACCGCCGAGGGCAAGCTCGGCAGCGGGACCCTGAAGGGTGAGGTCCAGAACGAAAGCAAGAAGCGGACCTTCACCTTCGAGGGGAGCTTCGAGGAAGGGACCTTCTCGGGAACCCACGCCGAGACCACTCCCGGCCGGGCCCGGGATACCGGGACGCTGACCCTCTCGCTTTGAGCGCGCTCTGAACTCGCTCTGAGTGAGGAACGCTTTGCCGCGAGTCGGGCACGCCGCCCACGGGCGGGCCGCTTAACTGCCGCCGCCCCACTGGATCTCGCCGGGAGGCGAGAACAGGGCTTCGTCCAGGGTTAGGCCGACTTCGTAGCTGCGGTACTGCACCAGGTGGCGCAGGACCTCTCCTTCGTAGAGCGCCAGCGCCGACGGCGTGTTCTTGTCGGGTCGAACCAGCAGCCGCGCCTCCAGCGGCGGAATCGCCAGGGTGAACTCGTCGTAGTCCAGCCCCTGGACCTGAATCCGCTTGGGCGTGATGCCCTGGCTTTGCATGTAGGCGACCTCGCAGCCCAACTCGATGGCGTACACCGGCTGAGGGAAACCCTGCACCGCGATCACCGGCGCGGCCAGCGGCGGATCGCCCGCCTGCTTGACGAAGTGACTGCCGGTCTTGGCCACCAGATCGGCCATCCAGGTGTCCTTGCCGTGGACGACGACCAGCGCCTGCATGTTGTTGACCGTGTCCTTCGGCTCTTCCCAGCGGGCCAACCCGGCTCCCTGCCGGTAGAACACCTTGGACAGCGCGTCGAAGGAATCCGGATCGGTGCCCGGACTCAGGTTGCGGAACTCGATCCGCACCATCGATTCGGGTGCACACTGCGCCGCGGCGGGAAGCACCGCGAGGAAACCGGCGAACAGCAACAAGATGGCTTTCATGGGAAAAAGCCTAACATGCACTCCCGCCCGCCGGCTAACCCGCCGAGCTAGCGCGCCAGGTCCAGCTTGACCTTGCCTTCCACCTTGCTGATCCGGGCCTCGAGAGTGTAGTCCCAGCCACGTTCGGTGCGGATCCGGTAGGTGTCGTATCCGATGCCGTCGGCGGTCTTGCCCAACCCTTCGCGCCCGTAGCCCACGGGTAGGGTGACCGTCCAATCGGGCTGCCCGTCGATGACGATCACCGGAATCTCCATGGTGTGCTTCAGCACCTTGACCTCGATCATGTCGCCGGTCCGCAGCTCGAAATGCTTGGCCGCGGCCTTGCTGATCCAGGCGGCGTTGCCGTTGCGCTGACCGCTGATCGGATCCCGCATGGAGACCAGTTCCGGAATGTTGGCGAAACGGCCGTCGTGGGCCGGCGATGCGCGGAACAGCAGTTCCATGTTGTTGGGGCTCGGCGACGGCAGCACCAGCGAACCGAGCATCGCCAGCTCCCGGCGTTCCAGGTCGAACGGTGGGTACTCGGAGCCCGGGACCAGTCCGGTCTCGCGCGCTTCGCTCCAGACCTTGTCGAAGTCGTCGCCGAAACGCTGCTGCCAGGTGTCCTTGACCCAGTCCTCGTCGCTGCGGTTCTCGCCCTCCACGATCAGCCCCAGAAGCTCGACCGGCGACTTGCGTTCTCCGATGCGCTCGACGGCCGGCTGGGTCAGGCCGAGCATGCCGCCCACCGCCCGGGCATCGCCGAAGGACTCGAGAAAGTGCGCCATCGGGATATGCCAGGTCGCCTTCCGCGCGGTCTCGTCGTTGTGCGAAGCCAGTACGATCGAGCGATCGGTCTTCTCCGGGATCAGCGGCTCGAGGTTCAGATCGAGGGGGAAGTCGTAGTACGGGTTGACTCCGACCATGACCACGGTGTTGAAGTAGTTGCCCCGCAGGCCGAAGGAGAATTTCATGAAGTCGCGCCGGTACGCGATCAGGGAATCGGTGTACTCGTGGTGCATGATCGTCTTGCCCGCGTTCCCGAGCACGACGTTCAACTGGGAGCCGACCACGTGGGTCGGGCCCGCCTGGTGCCGCCCGGTGATGATCACCGCCTCACCCCGGTGCTCCATCAGCTTGTCGGCGATCCGCGTGACCCACGCCGGATCGAGTTCTTCGGGGGGATAGCCCTGAGAGATATCGAGTTCCACACCCCGGGAGACGATCTCGTTGGCGACGGCCGTGATCAGGCGATTGATGTGCTGGGAGTACATCTCGATGCGCTCATCGGCGGCGCGTCCGGTGACCGTCGGTGTGGATTCGATGACCCACAGCTCGGCACCGTTCTTCTTGGCCTCGGCGAACCGGCGCCGGTGCGCCAGGCTCTCGGCGGAATCGCCTAGAAAGTCGGACTCGACCGAGAGGATGAACTTGGCCTTGTCCAGGCGCTCATCAGCCTGGACCCCCTTGCCGAAGCCGGACATCGCCCACCCCAGATAGACCATCTCCTCGCCGATGGCGTCGTAGGCCAGCCAGCGGGCCCGGGGCATGTCGGCGCGGACCTTTTGCCAGAAGCGGTAGATCGTCGGCGAGGTGAACGAAGGGGTGATGATCACGAGCCCCTCACCCTGCAGGTTGGCGTGTTCGAGATAGATCTCGTTCCACGCCTCGAGGAACGCCTCGTAGCTCGACGGCCTGCCCTCGTGCATCACCTGGTCGACCCGGTCGCCGTCGTAGAGGTGGGTCAGCTGGGCGCGCATCCGCGCGTCGGTCTCACCCCGGGTGCTGGGGTGATCCGGATTGCCCTTGATCGCGACCGCCTTACCGTCGCGGACGTCCACGTGCAGGCCGTAGGCGCTGGTCCCGAAGGGCATCGTCGTCGGGATCGTGGTCACGTCGGGGTTGGACGAACCCGCCGGCGCGTCGTTCCGGCTCGCCGTCTCGGCTGGAGGCTCGCCGGAGCCGCCGGGGGCCGCTTCGGAAGACTCCACCGGATCGGCGGCCCCGTCGGGGTCGGTTGCCGGGGGGGTCTCGACCGGTGCGGGCGCGGCGCTGCCCGGGGACTCGGCCGGCGGGACTGCCGGCGCGCCGCCGGCCTCGGCGGAAGCGCTCTCGTCATCTCCGC